>NZ_JADBUZ010000162.1:0-19801 GCF_020245305.1 Microcystis sp. M20BS1
TAAGGGGGGTGCTGATCCCCCCTTAATCCCCCCTTGATAAGGGGGGTGCTGATCCCCCCTTAATCCCCCCTTGATAAGGGGGGTGCTGATCCCCCCTTAATCCCCCCTTGATAAGGGGGGTGCTGACAATTTTAACACCCACCTACTTAGAGGTAATTGTATTGACTAACTAATCTAGCTGTTTAGAGAACGGGATGAATTTTGAGGATTTTCGGCAGGGAACAGATAGATTGATCGAGGTGGGGATGAGGATGTTCCTGATTGCTTTTCATCGCTTCTAACACTGCCGGTAAAGCTTGGGGATCGAGATTCTGTAAAAAGTTTAATAGATCCAAACTCTCCCCCACCAAGTGCGTCACGTTGATCCCCTCGTAATCGGGTTGATAGTGTTGTAAACGTCTCACCCCTTCTCCCAAAAGAATTACCGCCCCGCGCCAGTTATTATTTTCTAGATGGTAACAAGCGACAGCAATCTGCAAAATGCCTTGATAAAAGGTTTTTTCAGGCTCTGCGGACTCCATCCACAAAGCCTCTAGGGTATCATGACAAGCATAGAATTGCTGGCGATTAAATTCGTCGATTCCTTGCCCAAAAGCGCTGGCTGTCATTACCCTATACTAATGCCCCCTCATCGATTCGCGGACTTCTTGGATATAGTCGAGGGAAATTACCTGTTCTTCCCCAGCAAACTCGTTATCGGGGGTAATAAATAGCATACAGTGACATTCTTTCCGTTCCCGCATCGGCACACAGGGACAATTCCAGAAAGTATTTTTTACCTCCGCTTCTTTGTCTTCGTAGTGACGACAGGGGCATAAAGGAGCGCCTAATTCGTCCTTATGACGCGCTAATCCTTCAATTACTACCGCTGTCACCGAGAGATCGCTGCAGAAATAGGTATTTGTACGTCTAGCGTACTGTTCGGCAAAATTCTTCATCGCCTCAAGACTCTTATCTGTGTCTGTGATCTGGCTCATAGTTATCTTATCTCCCTAGCTTTCTACAAAAAAACTTCTTACTATCCTATCTCGATCCGCTTCCCCTTGGCTGAGGGGAATTTTTAGAATCTCTTTTGATTTTGCGACCGATCCCCTTGTTAATCTAATACGATAAAAAGACTCTCTTTGGCCAAAAGCTCGACTTTTTGGCCAGCATATCGGAATTATAGGGGCAAAGTTCCTCAAAACCTGTCCTTGATTCCTGCAATCCCTGTACCCTATCAATACCAGAACATGATTTTATCTTTCTTGCAGACAAATAAAATTTCTGACGATAACACGCCTTGGTGGCTGAAAATTACCTCCCTTTATCCCCACTGTATCTACTATTTTGGTCCCTTTGCCTCCTTTGAGGAAGCACA
Source organism: Microcystis sp. M20BS1 (assembly GCF_020245305.1). NCBI lineage: Bacteria > Bacillati > Cyanobacteriota > Cyanophyceae > Chroococcales > Microcystaceae > Microcystis > Microcystis sp. M20BS1. Next base: position 1,361 of record NZ_JADBUZ010000162.1, read on the forward strand.
ACAGCATCAGGGGGGTTATCTCCAAGATCTAGAGTCCGAAGGAGCGCAAGGAATCAGTCTTTCGATCGAGCGGAGTAATCCCCATTATTTGACCGTTTTTGACGATGGAAGTCAGGATCTAGCTAAAACTTTTGCTTCCCATGCTCGAACCTTTTCTCGCTTTATTTCTTAAGTCTCCCTGTCCTCTTTGTCAACGGCAGAGCGATCGAGAGCTTTGCCGTGATTGTGGGCGACAATTACAGTCCTATCGTCAGAATAACCCGCTTTTTCTCTGGCGTAGTTCTATTCCCCTGTTTATCTGGGGACGCTATGAAGGTAAATTAAAACGGGCGATCGCTAAAATGAAATATGATCGCCATCCCGCTCTCGGCTCTTTGCTAGGCAGTTGCATGGGGGAAACTTGGCTGCTGCGTCCTCCCCTCACCGATAAACGTTTGACGGTGATTCCTATCCCTCTCCACCCAGAAAGGTTAAAGGAAAGGGGTTTTAATCAAGCAGAAGTCATTGGCGAAGGTTTTTGTCGTTTAACCGGTTATCATCTGGCTAGTCGCGGATTAATTCGGATTAAGAACACGGCAGCCTTGTTTAGTATGGCAGCCGAGGAAAGAAAAAGGACGATGCAAGCGGCTTTTCAACTGGGGAAAAATTTACCGAAATCCGTGCCGATTCTCTTAATTGACGATATTTATACCACAGGAACCACGATCGAGGAAGCTGTGCAGGTTTTACGCACAGAGGGATATCGGGTAGTCGGTGCGATCGCTCTTGCCAGTTCCAAAATTAGCTAAAATGCCCAGACGGAATCGGTCTAGGCATTTTAGAGTTAGATTAAATTAAGTGCGTTTGATCTTGTCGTATTGACTGATGAAAATCAAACCGATAGTGGCAGGGATCAGAACGATAACCGCACCTAAAACAAGGCTCCAGAGAAAGTTAGCTAAAGAGGGTGTCATGATAGATAAATCCTTTGTCATATTTTCAAAGACTTAGTTTTTTATCTTATCACCTTGGGCGAGAAGACCCCCAGTTCCACGGCCAGATAAATGCGATCGCAGGTTTTATATGTCTTCAATCCCTCAAGATAAAGTCTCCCTTGACTTCTCAAGGGGATAGGGATGTTTGACAATAGGTGATAGTTACAAAACTTTAAACTAGATTGGCAAAGATTTTTATGGCTACTGACGATCGCAAACGGCGCATTCTCGATCATCTCTCCAGAAGTACCACTGGTGCTGACTATATTCCCAAAAAACCGCTGCCAATTGTGGAAACTCCTCCGGTGGCAGCGGAACCCGTGGCAGCGCCGCCGCCAGTTACTCCTGCACCAGAATTAACTGCTAAAGAGCGCAAAAGAAAGATAATGTCCCATCTTTCCATGAGTAGTCAAGATTTTGGCGAAATTACTAGCACTGCCCCCGAAGAAAAGCGTAAACGCCAAATTAACGACCATCTGCGCCAAAGCCAAGGATAAATAGGGTTTGCGGCAAAAAGTTTTTCGGTGGTGGTAGGGTGTGGGGTGCGGGGTGTGGGGTGTGGGGTTTTACCCATTTTCAGGGAGTCAATTACCTAATTTTCAGGGAAAAAGTCCCTAAAATTCCCCCCCCAATCACTCCCATATCCGGTACTTTTTGATTTCAAAAAAGCCTAAAGATATTATCCAACAAGGTTTTTAGATTTATTCAGCAAACCCTAAATAGTAAGGAGTGAGAATTAGCCACTAGGCATCTTCTAGACTGTTCTCACTCCCTCATTTTCTGCTGTCGATGGCAATAATGACAGTTGTTGCAAATCAGTTCCTCGCTCTGGCAACAAGGGAATGTTAAAGTTAGTAATGAGTGCTTCGGTGATCGGATGACGTAATTTTTCTGTGGAACCCACATGATAAAAATGCTGTTTAGTATAGATATAAAACTTATCAGCACTCCAATTTTTTTTAATTAAAGGATTGCTCCTAAACTGATTACTGTGCCAAGTGGACAAAATAAACCGACAAGAAATATCCTTTAAAATAGTCACCAAACAATCTTCATCCTCTTCAGACCAAGAGTTAAAATAATCGGTGTGTCTCCCTAAATAAGGAGGATCGAGATAGATCAAGTCTGTTTTTTGCCAATCAGATAAAGTCTCTCGAAAGTCAGCAACTTGAAAATTATAATCAGTTTTAATAAGAATATTTTCTAGGGCAATAACTTGATTGACTATTTTGGTAATATATGCTTGAGAAAATCGTTCTGATTTATGACAGTAGGGTACGTTAAACTGCCCCTTACGATTGAATCTCATCACGCCATTAAAACAGGAGCGATTGAGAAATAAAAAATCTAGAGAATTAGGAGATTGATTAAATCTTTCTCGTACTTGATAATAATAACTTTCTCCCTGCTCCTTAAGAACTTTACCATTTTCTTGCAAAAAAAGCTTAACAGTTTTACTGGTAATAACTTGATTTTTGAGATTATTATAAAACTGGATAATATGGGTATTTGTGTCCGCAAGTAAAGCCTTTTTCGGATTAATATTAAAAGCCACCACTCCCGATCCAGAAAAGGGTTCTATCCAACGCCCAAAGCTCAGATCAGACACAATATTTTTAATATCTTTCACCAATTTAGTTTTAATTCCTTGACACTTAATCGGTGGCACAAGTGGCGTTAACTTCACTAAACACTCTCCTCATCAATAGTAATCTCTATCCACAGCCAACTTAGCTCCTGTTGGCTCGTGAATAAAGGTCAAATCAGGGTAAAAATTTTGTTGAGATACTAACTCTATCTTTAATTGGTTACATCTAGCAAAATTATCAAATATGGGAAAAAGAAGCAATTTTAGGATTTTGGAGATGATTTTCGTATCAATAGATATAGTATATACTTCTAGGCAGTTTAAATTCAGTACAGCTTATCCCAGAAACCATGAGACTCTTGTTAGAACAAATGAACTCAAAAATCTGGCTCTTCTCGGTTCTGTGTGATAAGTTTAACTTATATATATAGGATCGATCAATCTTGGTGTCCTTTGTGTCTTTGTGGTTCGTTCCACCCCCCCGCTAGGAAGAATGTATCTTAGAATACATTTTACCCACCAAACCCAAGAGAGCCAAAATCTCTCGTCACCATTCTTGTCAGAATTATGAGAATTACGTTACATTTAGTTAAGATTTAATTGGCTGCGGGGATTAATCTCGAAAAAATAACGTAAAATCCTTGACAAAAACAGCTAAATGAGTTAAGCAAAAATCTTTATCCTAGAACCACTAAACAAACATGAAACTATCCTGGAAAACGATTTTACTGTGGACATTGCCCGCCCTTGTGGTCGGTTTTTTCCTCTGGCAAGGCACTTTTGCCACCGCCACCGGTAATATCGGCAATAACACCGCCACTACCCGCATGACCTACGGACGCTTTCTAGAATACCTAGACAGTGGTAGGGTTGTCAGCGTCGATCTCTACGAAGGGGGCCGAACCGCGATCGTACAGGCCCTAGATCCAGAACTAGAAAACCGAGTACAACGCCTGCGGGTCGATTTACCAGCCAATTCCCCCGATTTAATCGCCCGTTTACGCGATTCTAAAATTAGTTTCGATGCTCACCCGATGCGGAATGACGGCGCTTGGTGGGGATTCCTCGGTAATCTACTTTTCCCCTTTTTGCTGATTGCCGCTCTCTTTTTCCTGTTCCGCCGTTCTAATAATATGCCAGGCGGCCCCGGTCAAGCGATGAGTTTTGGCAAATCAAAAGCTCGTTTCCAGATGGAAGCAAAAACCGGCATCACCTTTGATGATGTGGCAGGAATTGATGAAGCGAAGGAAGAATTACAGGAAGTCGTCACTTTCCTCAAACAACCGGAGAAATTTACCGCCGTCGGTGCCAAAATCCCCAAAGGAGTCCTGTTAGTTGGTCCTCCTGGTACGGGTAAAACCCTGTTAGCCAAAGCGATCGCCGGTGAAGCGGGTGTACCTTTCTTCAGCATTTCCGGTTCGGAATTTGTGGAAATGTTTGTCGGTGTCGGTGCTTCTCGCGTGCGCGACTTGTTCAAAAAAGCCAAGGAAAATGCTCCCTGTTTAATATTTATCGATGAAATTGACGCGGTAGGTCGTCAACGGGGTGCCGGTATCGGTGGTGGTAACGACGAACGTGAACAAACCCTAAACCAATTATTGACAGAAATGGACGGTTTCGAGGGGAATACGGGAATTATTATCATTGCCGCCACTAACCGCCCCGATGTTCTCGATTCCGCTCTCATGCGTCCGGGCCGTTTTGATCGGCAAGTAACCGTCGATGCGCCCGATTTTAAAGGTCGTTTAGAGATTTTAGACGTTCATGCCCGCAATAAAAAGCTGGCTAACGACGTTTCCATCGAAGCGATCGCCCGTCGCACTCCGGGGTTCAGTGGAGCAGATTTAGCCAATTTACTGAACGAAGCGGCAATTTTAACCGCTCGTCGTCGCAAAGATGCCATTACCCTCCTAGAGATAGATGACGCAGTGGATCGCGTTATCGCCGGTATGGAAGGTACTCCTTTAGTCGATAGCAAGAGCAAGCGCCTAATCGCTTACCATGAAGTGGGCCATGCGATCGTGGGTACGCTCTTAAAAGATCACGATCCCGTCCAGAAAGTGACTCTGATTCCCCGGGGCCAGGCCCAGGGTTTAACTTGGTTCACTCCCAACGAAGAACAGGGTTTAACCACGAAAGCTCAGTTAATGGCCCGGATTTCCGGTGCTTTAGGTGGTCGGGCGGCCGAGGAAGAAATCTTCGGCTATGATGAGGTGACTACCGGTGCCGGTGGCGATTTACAGCAAGTTTCTGATATGGCCCGCCAGATGGTGACTCGTTTCGGGATGAGCGATTTGGGTCCTTTGTCCCTAGAAAGTCAAGGGGGTGAAGTGTTCCTCGGTGGCGGTTTGATGACTCGTTCCGAGTATTCTGAGAAGGTCGCTACTCGCATTGATGATCAGGTGCGATCAATCGTGGAACACTGTCATGAAATTTCTCGGCAAATTGTCCGGGATCATCGCGAAGTGATCGATCGAGTGGTGGACCTGCTGATCGAAAAAGAAACGATCAATGGGGAAGAATTCCGGCAGATTGTGGCTGAATACGCCTACGTTCCCGAAAAAGAACAGTTTGTACCACAGTTATAGGTTGATTTCAATCTATAGGCGATCGGGTGGGTTAAAGCTCACCCGATTTTTTTATGCTAGGGATTTAGTTATCGTCATCGTCATCGTCTTTATTCTGGTCATTATCACCGTCTTTTTGCTGGTTTTCCCCGTCTTCATCGTCATCTTCGTCTTGTTGCGGCGATTCCACGGTGGTAGGGACGTTTTTCGGTTCTTCGGTCTGTTTTGCTCCCTGACAAGCCCCTAAAAACGTAGTCAAAGTTAACAGAATCAGCAAAACTAAGGATTTGATTTTCATGGTCTTTCTCCCCACTCGATCGATAAATATAACAATTTTAAGACTTTTGGGCGGTGGATAGCTTGGCTAATGCCAAGAAAGTGCATTCCCAGACTAAACGGGGTTGAACGTAGGCTAACAGCTGCTGGCGGGTTTTTTCCAAGATTTCTAAAATCGATCGCTCTCGTCGTCGTTGCCAATCCTCATACTGAAGATAACTCACATACCATAATTGGGTTTCCGTGTCAAGAGTTTGAGCGATAATTTTGGCTAATTCCAGTGCTTGGGAGAGTTTTAGGGGAAATTTGCTCAAAGATCGCGGTAAATCTTGGGGGAGACTGTCGAGAAACTCTAAAGCTGCGATCGCTTCTCCCGGGCTACCTTGGGCTAAACCGAGAATTGCCGGATAATTGAGAACGCGAGCTTGTCCGTTAGAGCGGAGGACTTGAGCGAGATTTTCTTCCGAAAGACGCTGAAAAGGGATGTGTTGACAGCGAGAAACGAGAGTCGGTAGTAAAGAGGAGGGACTGGGAGCAATCAGGATTAAAGTCGCTTTTCCCGGTTCCTCAAGCGTTTTTAAGAGGGCATTTGCCGCCGATTCCGTCATGGTGTCTGCTTCCTCGATCACCACCACAGAGCGGGCCGATTCCAGGGGAGGACGACTTAAAAAGTTAGTAATCTCGCGAATTTGTTCGATGCGGATTTGCGGGGGAGCTTTACGCTTGAGATTGCTTTCCTGTGCTTCTTTTGCGGTGAGCAGTTTGCCTTGGTGTTGATAAGTGGGTTCAATCCAGAGTAAATCGGGATGATTGCCCCCTAAAAAGCGTTTCAGGATTAATTCCCTTGTTTCTGGAGATCGATCTCTAGTTAACAAGTCTTGACAGAAACATTTTGCTGCTAGATTGCGTCCAATCCCCTTAGCGCCGGCGAATAAGTAAGCGGGAGCGATCGAATTGACTTCAAGCGCTCTTTGTAGTAGTTCAATGGCCTGATTTTGACCGATTAACCTTGACCAATTTATCATCTTTTCCCTGCCATGGCTCGCTATTGCTGTTCCTATTTTGTCGGGATTTCTCCTCATCAGACCGGGTTTTTATACGATGATATATTAAGTTTGGGTGAATTTGAAATCATCAAGCGCCGGACCGATGTCTTGCTTTTATCGGAAGTTCCTAACGATGCTTTCTTTCCCCAGTTAGTGAAAGTGGAATTGTTTATTCATCCTCCCACTAGCTCGGAACTTCAGATCGATTTATTGGTAAAAAATCATGAATTGCCCCTGAGAACTAATAATCGTTGTCGGCGATTTTTTGAATCTATTCACCAGATTATTACCAACAATTATCAAGGTCAATCCCTGACCAGAATTACCGCTTAACCCGATTTGTTCCTGTCTCCGTCAACTGACAAAGACGGGGACAAAATACCATCTTGGCTCTCTTGGGTAACGAACCACAAAGACACAGAGGACACAGAGATTGATCGCTCCTGTATCAGTGAAACTTATCGCACAAAGAATAAGAGAGCCGCTCTTTTTGGTGCTTGATAGATTTATCGAGAAAAAATCGGTAATTGCTTTAATTTTCGCTTTCCTTCGTCGATGAGAGCGGAGGAAATTGACGACGTAAAAGCAAGGAATTACTCACTACCATAACCGAACTAAAAGCCATTAAAGCTGCTGCTAGGGCCGGACTGAAAGCTAGACCCCAATGGGGCAGTAATAAACCACCGGCAATGGGAATAGCAAAGGTATTATAACCCAAAGCCCAAAAAAGATTTTGTCGGATTTTTTGCCATGTGGCCAGACTTAAATGCAGAGATTGCACCACATCCTCTAGGCGATCGCTAATTAAAACGATCCCAGCCGTTTCCATGGCCACTTCCGTGCCACCGGCCAGAGCAATACCGATGTTAGCCTGTCCTAGTGCAGGAGCGTCATTGATACCATCCCCGACCATAGCCACGATTTTGCCCTCTTTTGTCTGTAGGTCGGCAATTAAGGCCGATTTTTCGGTGGGGGCAACTTCGGCATAAAATTGGCTAATACCCAAACTATTAGCGATCGCTGTTACCACTTCTTGGCGATCACCACTGAGTAAAATCACCTCTAAACCGAGTTTTTGCAACTGATTAACGGTTGTTTGAGCATCGGGACGCAATCGATCCTGAAAAGCGATCGCGCCGAGCAATTGTTCTTCCATACCCAGATAAATCACCGTTTTACCCGCTTGTAAAAGCTCTTGAATCCCCCAGATAGTTTCATCGATTTTAATGCCGTTCTGTGCCAACCATTGCCGATTTCCTAGAACAATTTTCGACCCCTGCACCCTTGCAGAAACTCCCAATCCGGCGACAGTTTGAAAATCTTCCCCCGTCAGGTTAGTAGGAGGAGTAACCGCGTCTAAAATCGCCTGAGCAAGAGGATGATTAGTACCACTCTCCACTACTGCCGCTAATTGTTGAATTTCCAGGGAATTAAGCTCAGAAAAACTCAAACAATCGGTAATTTCCGGATGACCTTGGCTAAGGGTTCCCGTTTTGTCAAAAACCACCGTTTGCAGTTGCGAGACAGTTTCCAAAACATCACCCCCTTTAATCAAAATACCCCTTTCGGCTGCTAAACTGGTTCCCACCAGTAGGGCCGTCGGTGTGGCTAAACCGAGAGCGCAGGGACAAGCGACCACAAGCACAGAAATCGCTAATTTTAGGGACAAAAGTAGGGGAGAAGTGGGTTGAATCATCTCGTGGTGTCCTGTGGTTGACCCTAACACCTCTGGAAAGAGCCTAGTTCCCCAAAAATACCAAAAGAGCAGCACAATTAGGGCAATTATCATCACTCCGTAGGCAAAATAACCCGCTACCCGGTCCGCTATCTTCTGTACCGGGGCCTTGCGAGTTTGGGCTGATTCCACAGCTGCGATAATCTTAGCTAGGGTGGTATCAGTCCCCACCTGACGAGTTTGCACGGCGATCGCACCAGAGAGATTGAAACTGCCAGCAATGACTAGATCTCCCATTTCCTTGACCACCGGCAGCGATTCCCCCGTTAATAAAGCTTCATCTACCGTGGTTCTTCCCTGAATAATCTCCCCATCCACGGGAATTTTTTCCCCGGGTAAGACGCGCACCCATTCCCCGACGCGCAGCTGTTCCACTGGAATCGCCACGCCCACACGGTCATCTGTACTACCAATCAGGTGAGCCACTGCCGGTTGTAGGGAAGTAAGTGCTTCTAGGTCTGCGGCTGCGCGATGACGGGAATGCGCTTCTAGAGTCCGTCCGAGGAGAATAAACCCTAACAGCATGACCGGTTCATCAAAAAAGCACTCTAAACCGAGATTAGGGAAGATAAGAGCCAAACAACTGGCTATATAGGCGCTACCTGTGCCTAAACTAACGAGAGTGTTCATATTTGGCATCCCGTGCCGTAATCCCCGCCAACCATCGATGAAAATATCGCGGCCGGGGAATAAAATGGCTAGGGTGGCTAAAGTCCAGTGAAAAGCAATACTTTGAAAGATAGGGATTTCTGGTCCCCCGATGTGGTGTAAGTGACCAATCAGGGAAAAAACCAGTAAACAACAAGCGATCGCTAATCGGTATAATTGTTGTTGCCGTTCTTTTTGTTGGTTTTGCAGCCGTTGATTTTGTTGGGCAAGGGGAGTCGATGAGCTGCGCGGTTGGGTGGGGAATCCAATCGCGGTTAATTTTGCGGCTAACTGCTCTGGTGCGATCGCATCCGGTTGGTATTCAATCACGGCAATTTCCGTGATTAGGTTAACTTGGGCCGATTTTACCCCTTGATTTTGGCTGAGTTGTCGTTCTACGGCACTCACACAGCCGGCGCATTTCATGCCTTTTACGTCTAGAGTAGCGGTTTTTAGTCCAGTTTCGGCGGCTAGGATCATAGAAAAAGTAGGCAAGGATGGTCTTTACTTCTATCCTAGAAATTCTCGGCCGATTTTTAAACTATTTTAGCGAGTAGGGTTACAGATAGATGAAATTTCATTACAGATAGCTGAAATTTCAGGTAGCCGATCTGGTAGTGGACTGACACAGCTAAAATAGGGCAATAGATAAGCTCAACTGAGGACATCAATCATGGGAAGATGTAGGCGAGATAAAGTTCATCTGACAGTCGCACAACGAGAAAACTTTGAACAAATCAGTGGGGAAGGGTTCATCACAGAGTACGCTAATCGGCATAACACGCTTATCGTAATATTATACGGAAAACTTCTCGCGATCACTCAATTTGAGCGTAATATGCGGACAGATTCTTTAAAAAATGCGTATTTGGCGTGATATACGGAAAATTTCCGCATAATATATAGTTAGGCGGTCACGAAAACTTTGGTACTCAATCATTTGGAGGTAACTTAACATGGCTTACGCACAATGGGTCAGCTTTACGATTAAGGTAAAAGGCTTTGCAGGAACAACTGACTACGGAAATCTATCCTGGGGAAAGTTTTACAAGTACGACAACAAAGATGATGAAATTGCTAATGTCAACGGAATCAAATTCCAGGACGGCAGAGTTTACAACACTGTGATTTGCTCATGTGGCCGATCAGACTCTGCCTCTGGTACTGAAGGCTCTTTCTATATTTGCATTGACGGGAAAGATCCCAGCGATCCAGACTATAAGGTCTGCAAGATATCATGGGACTGTCCATGGGGATCAAAAACCAATACATGGGGGGCTAGTGATTATGATTCCGACAAATATGTTGTTAGCGTAAGCGGAGGCTCTACCTATGGCGGGTCAATTGGAATGCTGTCAGTTGTCGTTGCTGATATATCCTGATATGTGAACTTTCTCAATAGGTCTGGGAAGACTCGCCAACAGAAACGAAAATTAGTAGTGGATTGTTTCAGCTAAAATAGGGCAATAGATTTCGGCTTAAAGTCTTAGATTATAAAATTTCTAGCATTTTTCTAATACACCAAATTAGCTGAAACAATCCAGTAGGGTGAGTTGCGTTTTGCTAACCCACCCCTTTTCGTGCCAGAAAGCAGTGTCAGACAAAGTATTCTGATTTTTGCTAGGATGTTTTTATGCAATTCAACTCAGGTGCAATATGTCTCTAATGAACACCCCAGCCAAATTCCAAGTAACTTCTCCCCCTTTTCGTTGGGATGAAGCGGGAGGTATCCGTATAGGTTCGAGCCGAGTGACTCTGGATAGCATACTTGCCTCATACCACAACGGCTCCACTCCTGAAGAAATCGCTATTCAGTTTTCAGTTCTTCGTTTGGAAGATATATACAGTGCCATTGCTTATTATTTAAATCACCGTCAGGAAATTGACAGTTATTTGGAGCAACGCGACCAACAAGCTCAACAACTGAGACAACAACTAACTCAAAAACACAACTTAGTCGATTTAAGACAGCGCTTGCTTGCTCGTTATCAGTCAAAAGGAGAGTCGAGGCAAAGTGCGCCTTCTAACTGACGAAAATTTTAATGGAGCCATCTTGCGTGGGCTGGTGAGGCGTTTACCTGAATTAGATATAATTCGCGTCCAAGATGTAGGACTGATGAACACTGACGATCCAGATATTTTAGAATGGGCGGCTAATGAGGGACGCATCTTGCTCACCCATGATGTAGCCACTATTACGATGTATGCCTACAATCGTGTCAATCAAGGACTACCTATGACTGGAGTTGTTGAGGTGATCTCAAAAGCACCCATTGGTAAGATCCTTGATGATTTAGAACTATTTATTTGTTGTAGTGAACCTGAAGAATGTGAAGGTCGGGTTCTTTTCATTCCTTTCTCTTGATGCGATCTCTATCATTTTCTACTCCAGAAATCTAAGTTGCCTAACACGTTGTTGGAGCGGACGGAGTGAGAGAACTTGGTGATGAGTTCAAGGCTAACTGCCGCCGCTCAACTAAGCCGTTAGACCGACAATGATTCGTACTTGTCTTTGTAAATAGTCCGATTGGTTAGTTATAAGTGCGATGCCGAAGGCACTGCATAGCAGATCGCCGATCTGGTAGGGTGCGTTAACGAAGTGAACGCACCTTATCTAATGTTCAAAATTCGTGCGTTACGCTGACGCTAACACAGGCTACTGGACTGACACAGCTAAAATAGGGCAATAGATAAGCTCAACTGAGGACATCAATCATGAGAAGATGTAGGCGAGATAAAGTTCATCTGACAGTCGCACAACGAGAAAACTTTGAACAAATCAGTGGGGAAGGGTTCATAACAGAGTACGCTAATCGGCATAACACGCTTATCGTAATATTATACGGAAAACTTCTCGCGATCGCTCCATTTAAGCGTAATATACAGAAAGACTCTTTAAAAAATGTGTATTTGGCGTGATATACGGAAAATTTCCGCGTAATATATAGTTAGGCGACAAGAATTTAACGTAGTTGGATTCTTAAATATTCGGAATTTGGCAACCAGCCAAAAATGCCAGAAGCTGAAAAGGGCATTAATTCAGATGCATATCAGGAGCTTCACTGATAGCGTTTTCATCCACAGGAGAAATTATCATGTCGGAAGTAGGTCTTTATCTGCTTAAACTTGGCTTCACCCCTCCACCGGGTACAGTCGGTGCTGGCTCAATGACGCTTGCGGTAACGGTCGATGCACCCACTGGTGTTCTGCACGGTCAGGCGCAAGGGACAATTCTAGAAGGAACGGAGCATCCGCAAACTTTCACCGCTAAAGTGTCGGGTGCGATGCATAGTACTGGCTTTGGGCATATTGTCAGAGTCGGTGCTGTTTCCGGTGAAGCCGCCGTATCCGTGACTCCTCCAGCGATCGGCACTTATCTTGCCCCATTTTCAGCCAGCTTTGCCCTTGATTCAAAGTGGAGCGGTCAAGGTCAATTCGCAGTAGGTTCAAATAGCTATAAATCTGATGTGAAGCAAGCCGATTAAAATCCGGTTGGTTTCATACTGATTTCGTCCCTGTAGGTCAGGCAGCAGCTTTATCATTGCCCGACATTTCACACAACATACTACCCTAACATGGCAGTGCGATCGCTAATCTTGTAGGGTGCGTTAATCAAATGTAACGCACCTTATCTAATGTTCAAAATCCGTGGGTTACGCTGACGCTAACACATCCTACTGGACTGACACAGCTAAAATAGGGCAATAGATAAGCTCAACTGAGGACATCAATCATGGGAAGATGTAGGCGAGATAAAGTTTATCTGACAGTCGCACAACGAGAAAACTTTGAACAAATCAGTGGGGGAGGGTTCATCACAGAGTACGCTAATCGGCATAACACGCTTATCGTAATATTATACGGAAAACTTCTTGCGATCGCTCCATTTGAGCGTAATATACAGAAAGATTCTTTAAAAAATGTGTATTTAGAGTTATATACGGAAAATTTCCGCATAATATATAGTTATACTTCTTCTTCCTCTAGTTAATTTTAAAAGTGCGTACTTGTGGCAATATGGGGAAAACTTCTATATAATTATTAGTTAAATTGCTTTTTCTTCTGAGAAGTATATATCTATGGAAAACAGACAGCCGCTGCCAGAAATGGAAGTTGAGGCAACCTTCAATGAGTTTGTCGAAGATTTAGGCGGAGAGCTTATAAGCAAACTTTTTGAAGGCAAAGGCAAAAGACCAAATAACGCCGATTATTTCTTTTGCAATCGGACGGTAGTGGCGGAGCTAAAGTGTCTTGAAAAGAATTACTTCAATGATCGAAAGGTAGGCGATAAGCTCAACTTAATGATGCACAGCTGGATCACAGAGGGGCTTCTTCGCCAAGAACATATAAAAGACGGAAGATTTCAGATAGACGACTTACCCCGTCAATGCGCCGTTGATGTGTTCAAAGTGTTTAGCTCCCCTACAAAAGAGGCTGTTGAAAAAGCTAACAAGCAAATTAAAGAAACAAAGAAATACTTCCGGCTTCCTGATGCCAAAGGTTTATTGATTCTTGCCAATGATGGCAATTACTCGATACCCCCAAATTTCATGATGTACATTTTGGGGAATCTACTTGCATCGAGATATACGAGTATAGATTCTTTCATCTTCTTTACTCCTAATATGAGAGCTTATGCTCCTCAAATTGATAGACAGTTTAATGTCTGGATAAGTGGCCGTACTCGTCCATCTTCAAATGCTGTCGAATCCGATTTGCTTCATCACATTCAGCAGAGTTGGGTGTCTTTCTTGGAGCGAAAATTTGGGGAAGTGGTCACTCAATTCCACATTAAAGATCATAATGTAGTAGATAGTATTAAATTAGTCCAATGATTCATGCTCTTAAAGCATAATCTATAGCATTCGCAAATGATTTGTAAAATTATAAATCCCGGAACTCTTATGGGTAAAACCTTTTGACAGTGATCGCTGATCTGTATGGTGCGTCCCACGCGCCTTTCACTTTTGAAAACACTTAAATCTAAAGGTCATAGTGCGATCGCTGATCTTGTAGGTTGGGTTGACGGCTGTTACCCAACTCCCTCAAAACCAAGATTAAATGCAGTAGGATAGACGTTGGATAGATTTTCTAGATTGCCGTGAGGGAAACCGTCTATATTGAAACCAGCGTTATTGGTTATCTGACAGCCAGATCGACCAAAAACTTGGTTGTTGCTGGGAATATCGAAACGACACGGGATTGGTGGCAAAATCGCCGTAATGATTTTCTTCTCTATATCTCACAGGTTGTTTTAGATGAAGTCGCTAAGGGAGATACAGAGATTGCTTTGAAAAGGTTAGAAATTGTCAATGAAATGCCTTTGGTTGAACTCAATCAAGCTGTACGCAACTTGGCAGCCCAGTTTCTTATACGAAGCAACCTTCCTGCCAAAGCTTCTGATGATGCGGTTCACATTGCTGCGGCGACTGTCCACGGGCTAGATTACTTGTTAACATGGAACTGTAAACATATTGCCAACGCTCAAATTCAGAGGAAGTTGGCAGAGCTCAGTCTTGATTTGGGATACGAGTTACCCATAATTTGTACTCCTTACGAACTTTTAGGAGATTATAACGATGTGGCAAGATGACATTTTAGATGAAATTCATAAATTTCGAGAAGAACACGCTAAATCCTTTAACTACGATTTGGATGCAATGTTTGTAGATTGGCAAAAAAGACAAGCAGAAAGTGGCAGGCAGGTAGTCAGCTTACCACCAAAGCAAGGTCTAACAAGTCGTTGGAGCCGACCAAAACAGGATGAACCACAAGAATCTCAAATCTAATCGTGGCGGCTCAACTTAGCCGTTATGCCGACCAGCGAGTCAAGTGCGATCGTTCCGATTGTAGCGATCGCCGATCTTGTAGGGTGCGTTCCCTAATGCAGGATTTTTGAGAACGCACCATGCACATTGATTGAAGCTGTGAGGTTAGGTGCGGTGCTGCTCTTGTGGGACCAGTTGAGGAATGTTAGCGAAGATTGCCAATGTTTAGGTTAAAATAGGGGGGCAAAAGTTGCCACAGGGTCGCTTCAATGACAGTTCGACAACCCCGCTACAGCAAAGAAGAATTTGCCCGACGTGGACACGAAGTCTATGAGTCTCAGGTACGCTCCCAAATCGAGGAAGGGAATCATGGGAAGATTGTAGCAATAGACATCGAAACAGGGGCTTTTGAAGTGGCTGACGACAGCCTAACAGCTGCTAAACAACTGTTAATACGTTTTCCTGATGCACAAATATTTGGTATTCGCATTGGACATCGTGCCGTCCATCGTTTTGGCTTTCGTTCCCCCAGTGTATCGCCATGATGATGGGGAGCGTCAATTCGCGCCGAGAAGCAATTATTCAATTCGTAGTGCTAGGCGAAAATCACCAGAGACAAGCGATTAAAGCAGTTATTGACACTGGTTACACTGGATTTCTCACGTTGCCTTCTGCTATCATTACAAGACTAGGATTAACGTGGTATATGCAAGAAGAGGGAATCTTGGGCGATGGAAGCCTCTGTATGTTTAACGTATTTGAGGCAACTGTGATCTGGGATGGTCAGATCAAATCTATTGAAATCAATGAGTCAGAGACAGATCCATTAGTTGGTATGGGTTTACTTGATGGCTATGAGTTGAATATTCAGGGTTTTGCTGGGGGATTAGTGACAATTAAACCTTTGTCATAGTGCGATCACAATCGCCGTAGCCGTAGGGTGCGTTCCCTAATGCAAGTCCTACTGTTCCACCAATAGATTTTTGGGAACGCACCATGCACATTGATTGAAGTTGTCAGTCTAAGTGGGATGACGAAGGCACGGCCTAGCAGTACACTGATCTTGTCCGGTAAGGGGCGGGCTATAATGAACGGTGAACCTGATTGGTCAGAAAAAATTGACCAATATTTGTCTGGTGAAACCATTGACCATTAAGTGGATTCTAAGGAGCTAAGGGAATGACCTGGACGGCAAACCAACAAGCGAAAATTATCCGTACAGAGCGAGGACTGACGATCGCTGGCACGCGCATCACCCTCTATGATGTGATCGATCTCCTAAAAGCTGATTATCCTCCTAAACTGATTCGTGACACATTTAACCTCACGAACGCGCAAATTGACGCAGCTTTGTCCTACATTCAGGTAAACCAAGCTCAGGTCGAGGTTGAATATCAAGAGGTTCTTCAGAATAGGGAAGAAATTCGCCAGTACTGGGAAGATCGTAACCGTGAACGCTTTGCTCGAATTGCAGCAATGCCACATAAACCAGGACAAGAAGCGTTTTGGGCAAAGCTTGAGGAGCAGAGAGCCAGACGTGCTGCACAAAAACAATGACTTTCTTAGTTGACTACAACCTCGACGGTTATGCGCTGATTTTTCTTGGTATATTGGCAAAACGTGGTTGGCTTGAGTTTCAGTCTGTCCAATTTGTCACCTTTAGAGAGGTTGGACTGTCGATGGAAAGTAGCGATCGCGTAGTCTGGCGCTATGCTCAAGAACAGGAGATGATGATTCTTACTGCTAACCGAAATATGAAGGGTGATGATTCCCTTGAGCAGGTTATGCGAGAAGAGAACACAGAGAAATCGTTTCCAGTGTTGACGATTGGAAATCTCGATCGTTTGAGTGAAGCTGAGTATAGAGAGCGCTGCGCTGAACGACTGATCGAAATTGCTGTAGATCTTGATAATTACAAGGGGGTTGGTCGGTTATTCATTCCATGATATTGTCGGCTACGCTTAAAAATTAGGGCGATCGCAGTCTTATCGGTGAGAAGCACGGCATAACTTAGCCGTTATGCGGCAAGTTTCTGAATAGATCGCAATCGCTGTAGGGTGCGTTACCTAATGCAGGATTTTTTGGGACGCACCCTGCTTATACCAAATTTCTAAATCCATGACAGACATCCACGCTCGAATGCTTGCCAGGCCTGCATTCGTTGTGACGCAAATAAAGAAAAATGGTATTATTGATTGAAGTCGTTAGACCGCTTCAATTTTAGGGTAATAGTTGCTAAAGTCCGCTAACTTCACCGGTGAAGCCACCTAGGCAGAGGTTTTTGATCGCTAAAAAATTCTTTC
Organism: Microcystis sp. M20BS1; assembly: GCF_020245305.1. Lineage (NCBI taxonomy): Bacteria > Bacillati > Cyanobacteriota > Cyanophyceae > Chroococcales > Microcystaceae > Microcystis > Microcystis sp. M20BS1. Next base: position 18,266 of record NZ_JADBUZ010000162.1, read on the forward strand.
CTCTCCATAAAAACGATAAAATCTCTATTCTGCAAGCATAAAGAGGCTTTAGGCAGATTTAAAGGCACATTTAAGCTATATAAATCGAATATTTACACTTTTTTCAGCTAATCAAGCCATTAATGGCTTGATTTCTTTGCATCCAACCCAAACAGTATAATTTTTTCTCTAATGTATTGTAATTGTTTTTTATTTCATATAAAATACAATCTCAGAGAAAATACCTAGCAATCTCCCATAAATAAACAAAGGAGCCGATGACATCGTGATCCCTGATCCTAGATCCTCAAAACCGAAAACCCTCTTACCCTTTATTTCTCTAGCTACGGCTGCCGTCGTCACAACGGGAATCGGACTAGCTTCTAGTCCCCTATCGGCATCGAGTAATCTGCTGGCAAGTCCGGATAAACAGCAAGCTAAACAACAAACCGTGGAAATCACCCTAGTTTCCTACGCAGTGACTCAATCGGCCTACTCAAAAATCATTCCTCTATTCGTCAACAAATGGAAAAGAGAGAAAAAACAGGATGTGGTGATTAAACAGAGTTATGGCGGCTCTGGTTCCCAAACCCGCGCTGTTATCGACGGATTAGATGCAGATGTGGTAAATTTGGCTATCGGTTCCGATGTGGAACGCTTGCAAAAAGCGGGTTTAGTTAACCCCGGTTGGCAGAAAGAATTACCCAATAACGCCATCGCCACTCGTTCCGTGGTAGCTTTAGTTACTCGTCAGGGCAATCCCAAAGGAATCCGCAACTGGCCAGATCTAGCCAAATCGGGGATTAAAGTCATTACTGCCAACCCGAAAACCTCTGGGGTGGCCCGGTGGAATTTTCTGGCTCTCTGGGGATCGGTAACTCGGACCGGCGGCAATGAAGCACAAGCGACCAATTTCGTCCGCAATGTCTATAAAAACGTGCCTGTACTACCCAAAGATGCCCGGGAAGCCAGCGATGTCTTCTTTAAACAGGATCAGGGGGATGTGCTGCTTAACTACGAAAACGAGGTAATTTTGGCCCGTCAAAAGGGACAAACCGGTTTTTCCTATACTATTCCTCCGGTCAATGTTTCGATCGATCCGCCCGTGGCCGTAGTGGATAAAATAGTTGATAAACGCAAAACCCGGGAAGTAGCGACAGCTTTTGCCCAATTTCTCTTTACTCCGGAAGCGCAGCGGGAATTCGCCAAGGTGGGTTTCCGTCCCGTTAATGCTAATGTGGCTAAAGAGTTTAGTAAACAATACCCAAAAGTGTCGAATCTGTTCGCCTATACGGCGATCGGTAGTTGGGATGCGATCCAGAAAAAATTCTTCGCTGATGGGGCGATTTTTGACCAAATTCAGCGTTAATTAGTAGTAGGCCGTCAGCTGTCAGCTAAGTAAGTGGTTCTGATTAATTGATCCCCCCTTAATCCCCCCTTGATAAGCTATCCATTAGTCACATCTTTCTTAACATAAAATTTGACAAAAAGAGAAAAGTGTGCAAGATGGCTCAAGGGGGTTCTATGGGGGGACTAATTTGATGAGATAGTTTCCAA
>NZ_JADBUZ010000163.1:0-37746 GCF_020245305.1 Microcystis sp. M20BS1
AATTAAAGGATTGATCACGTTAGATTGACTATTCCCTTGATAGAGAGGTTGACCTTTAATCACCATCACATCGGGATAGGTGTAAATGCTATAATCTGACAGCCATAAACGCACCGTTTCCATGTAGGTATAATAATCTTGGTTATTGATATTTAAGGGAAAATTACGGCAAAAATTTAGACAAATCTGATTGTGATTAGTTGTTGCTCCTACCATTGGGATAATTTCTCCTTGACGATATTCATTTTTATCCTCGGACGTTTCCTCCAGAGCGAGATATTCTTCGGGAGTATAATATTTAGTTTCGGTAGTGCTTAACATTTTTGATTCTCCTTCCTATTCTATTTTCTAGGATACAGCATTTCCCTAAAAAGAGATAAAGTTATCCTTGAGCAAGGTTATCATTTTTTCCTTAATCTCTAGCAAAAAATGCTGAGAAATCCACAATTAAAAATCTAACTATCAAAATTGCTCACTTCAAAGGTTAAAATAAACTAGATAAATAGTTTTATGTTTAGTTTCTCCTATGTTTAACTGGTTCCGTCGTCAGAAAGTCCAACCCGAACAAGAACAAGCACCCCCCGCACCCGTAGAGGAAACCCCCAGCGAGGCAACCAGTCAGGAAGAGTATTTAGATTGGGCCAAAAAAGCCTTTAAAAATATTCAAGAGAAAAAAGCCACGGCCGAGGCCGTCGTGAGCGAAACCCCTGAAACATCTATTGCTGAAACGGAACCTCCGCAAGAGGAAGAACCAGTTAAAGAAGAAGAAACCGAGGATAATACCCCCGCATGGCTGAAAAAATCTGATCGCCTCGAAATTCTCAAAGAAACCGCCATCGAAACTCCCACAGAACCGGATGAAGATTTTATCTGGTCGGCCAAAGTTTTAGCCAATCAGGGACGACAAGCAGAGGACGTTTCGGAAGAAGAAATCACCTGGTTAAAAAAATTGCGTCAGGGTTTAGGCAAAACGCGCCGCAGCTTGGTCAATCAGCTTAAGGCCGTGGTCGGTCAGGGTCCCCTCAATCAAGATGCGGTGGAGGAAATCGAAGCTTTATTGCTTCAGGCCGATGTGGGGGTAGATGCCACCGATTATATTATCACTACCCTCCAAAATAAGCTAAAACAGGAAGCTCTGCCCCCCGAAAAAGCGATCGAATATCTCAAAGAAATTATCCGCGAGATTTTAGATGCACCTTTAGCCAATTATAGCAACCCCGGTTTTGAGCCAGAAAAAGGTAAATTAAATATCTGGATGCTCACGGGAGTTAACGGAGTCGGTAAAACGACGACTATCGGCAAATTAGCCCATTTATCTAAACAATCTGGCTATAGCTGTATGATCGCCGCTGCCGACACCTTTCGCGCTGCTGCCGTGGAACAGGTGAAAGTTTGGGGAGAGCGATCGCAAGTCGAAGTCATTGCCAACCCGGGCAAAAATACCGACCCGGCCGCCGTGGTGTACGATGGCATCGAAGCCGCTAAATCCAGGGAGATAGAATTACTCTTAGTGGATACGGCGGGAAGATTGCAGAATAAAAAGAACTTAATGGCAGAATTAAGCAAAATTCGCCGCATTATCGACAAAAAAGCCGAGAGTGCTGTGGTGGAATCGCTTCTAGTTCTCGATGCCACTTTAGGACAAAACGGCCTGCGACAAGCAGAGGTTTTCTCGGAAGCTGCCCAATTAAGCGGCGTGATCCTGACTAAAATCGATGGTACAGCTAAAGGGGGTGTTGCCCTTGCCGTAGCGCGTCAGCTTAACCTACCGATTCGCTTTGTGGGTGCTGGGGAAGGAATCGAGGATCTGCGGCCCTTTTCCAGTTACGAATTCGTGGAAGCTTTACTGAGTGGCGATTAATCTCACCCCGCCTATCTTTCATAATCTTTTCATGGTTGCTTCATAATTGTCTCATTTTTAGCTATGCTAGAACTGGAGACTCAGGGTAACAACTATGCAAAGGACAATTACAGTTAGTCATCTAGGAGTATATTATCGCGGCGTGGAAGCCCTACGGGATATCACCCTGAAAATTTATCCAGGACGATTAACCGGTATTATCGGTCCCAACGGTGCGGGCAAAAGTACCCTGATCAAAGCCATGCTAGGATTAATTCCCGTACAACAGGGAAGCGTTAACTATCAAGGGCAATCTCTACAGCAACAACTGGATAAAGTCGCTTATGTTCCCCAAAGATCTCAAATCGACTGGACCTATCCCGTCACCGCTTGGGATGTGGTAATGATGGGGAGAGTCAGAAAAACCGGTTGGTTTCGTCCTTTTTCCCATATTAGTCGTCAACAGGCTTTAAACGCCCTAGAACGGGTGGAAATGGCTGATTTACGCCATCGTCCCCTCGGTCAGTTGTCGGGGGGACAACAGCAAAGAGTCTTTTTAGCCAGATCTTTGGCCCAAGAAGCGGAGATTTTCTGTTTTGATGAACCTTTCGTTGGGGTAGATCAAAAAACCGAGGGGGTTCTTTTTAATATCTTTGGTGAGTTAGCCCAAGAAAATAAAATTGTCATGGTGGTTAACCATGATTTAGGCGAATCTATCACCCATTTTGCTGATTTAATCCTCTTAAATAAAGAATTGATCCTCGCCGATCAACGGTCTAAGGTCTTAACTGATTTTAATCTCCGGCGTGCATATGGGGGTAAAGTCTCCTTCTATGATGCCATGACACCACCAGATCATCGCCGCTCGAGTCTCGATTATCTCGATCGCTTCTCGAAAAACAATGCGATAAACTAGAAGCGAAGATATTTTGGCTGACTGCCGATAGGGACACCGATGACAACTATTTCCCCGCAAGAAGTAACAGGAACGATCGAACTGGCTCCTAACTATCGAATTCCCCTGTTTTTGGTAATTTTATCGCTGCCTTTACTCTTTTTACAGGTCTGGCTCGGAATAATTTTCTCCCTGTTAGGGCTATTCTTGATGTTCCAGACTACCCGCATTCGTCTCCAGTTTACCCCCACTTCCTTAGATGTCTATCTGTCCGGGCAACAAATTCGCTCCTTTCCCTACCAAGAATGGCAAAATTGGCGGATTTTCTGGAATAAAGTCCCGATACTATTTTATTTCAAAGAAATTAACAGCATTCATTTTTTGCCCATTATCTTTGACAGCGCAACCCTGAGACTCTGCCTCGAAAAATACTATCCTTTAGCAGCACCGCAAGCGATCGACTCAGAAGCGAACTAAGATTGAGATAAAATAAAATCTGGCTAATAGCGTCTTAAGTAGGTAGGTGTTAAAAATTGTCAGATCCCCCCGCCTATCGGCACCCCCCTTATTAAGGGGGGCAGGGGGGATCCCCCGCCTATCGGCACCCCCCTTATTAAGGGGGGCAGGGGGGATCGAAGGCAAGATATATCGTCTATTAATTAGAACCACTTACTTAATTGCCTGCCTTGGCCCTTTGTTCGCTCTGCATTTCTAAAGCCGATGACTTCAGAAGATTTTAATGTTTTACCCCTTGACAAAATGACAGACTTACCCAATGAATCTGTCGAAGAATTTAGTTTTGATGATCTCTGGAACGATCGCCCAGTAGAGAATCCCCTGCCATCGGAAACCGCCCCCGAAGGCGAATTAGTTCCCACAGCCCAAGCGCAACCCCTGCGGGCAGAAATCGAGGCTCTAGAACGGCAAAAACAGAGCCTAGCGGCAGAAATCTCGGCATTAAAAGCGGAAAGAGAACGCTTGATCGCCGAGGAATTGGGGGATATCAAAGCTCAAATCGAAAGAATGCTCAAGGAAGGCGTAAAAGACCTAGAACAACGCAAACAGGCTTTAGAAGTGGCGATCGAACAGTTAGAACGCCGTCGTGAGCGGATTCGGCAGGAAATGCGGAGTAATTTCGCCGGAGTCTCCCAGGATCTAGCCGTGCGGGTTCAGGGATTTAAAGACTATCTGGTGGGCAGTTTACAGGATTTGGCCGCGGCTGCCGAACAGTTGGAATTACCCCGCTTTGAAACCCCCGAAAAATCCCCCCGACCTGTGGAACCTCCCCAGCGGACCGAACGAGAGGAAAACCCCCGTCCATCCCGTGGCAGTCAAGGCCGGGATGATCGCGGAGAAATTCCCCGTCCCCCCCGTAGCAGTAACCAGGGCCGGGATAATTGGCAAGAACCCCGTCGTTCTAACCGTTCCGGTTATGAATCAGAACCGGTGGGGCAATCCACCCCTAGACAGGGCTTTTCTGACCAAAATCAGCGCATACAAACTCTTTTAGACCGTTATCGCAGTCGCCCTGACTATTACGGTCCGCCTTGGCAATTACGGCGCACTTTTGAACCAATTCACGCCGAACGGGTGCAACAGTGGTTCTTTAAACAGGGGGGCCGGGGTACGATTCGCGGTATGGGCAGCCGTCTCCAGAATATTCTGGTCGCTTCGGCAATTATCTCGATTATGGCGGAATTACAAGGCGATCGCTTCCGTTCTCTCGTTCTGGCTAATAGTCCCGAACGTTTAGGCGAATGGCGGCGCGGTCTCCAAGATTGTCTCGGCATTTCCCGCGCCGATTTTGGACCTGACCGCGGCATCGTTCTCTTTGAGTCTCCCGAAGCTTTAATCCAAAAAGCGGAACGTTTAATCGACGATAAGTATTCACCGCTCATTATCATCGATGATACCGAAGAACGGCTGAATTTCGCTCTTTTACAATTCCCCTACTGGTTAGCTTTTGCCCCTGAACCCCAACAAAGTTCTAGTTATTGGTATTAACTAATTAGGGTGTGCTGAATAAATCTAAAAACCTTGTTGGATAAGAATTTTAGACTTTTTTCCCATCAAAAAGTGCCAGACCTTGGGGTGATCGGGGGGGAAAATTGACCCCCTGAAAATCGGTAAAACCCTACACCCCACACCCCACACCCTACCCCCACGAAAAACTTTTTCAGCAGACCCTAATTAGTCCTTGAGTAGTGCGATACATTGGGCTAAAGAAGCGTTAGTTTTCACCGCTTGCGGGTTAATATGGGTGGCAGCAGCTCGATAACCTTGTTCTAGGAGAGCCGCAATTAAATCTTCCCTTTTAGGTAGATCTAATTTGCCCCTTCTACCAATTTCCCGAAAGCTATAAAAATAGGGAGGAAAATCGTTTTCTTCCCTCATTATTTCTAACAATTTAACTACCTTTTTCCACTGCCATTGCTCGGCTAAATCTGCCATTTTTTCTAGATAAAAGCGATCGTGTAAACTGCCTAACCACAAGGGTCCAGTTAAGGTTAAAGGTTGCCCGTCCCCAGAACAAACTATCTTGCCTAACTTCGGCCAAGGCACTGATTGATATTCCCCGCAGCTATGACAATAACCGAGAAAACCGTAGTTATGACTATTTAATTGTCTATTAGCCGTTAACCGCACCATCACCCGATAACTTTGACCGAAAAAAAAGGAAAAAATCGGCGTAATTCCTAAACCTAACCGGGCCGATTCTAATTGCAAACCGGCGATAATTAATCTTAATCCCTGTTCGTGGGCAGCCGGATGATTGCGAGCAGATGCTCCATAATCAGCTAAACTATTTTCTAGATTATGACCCGTCAGCGTCCGTCCATCGGTATTAGTTAGATAAATTAAACCACCGATTTTAGTGGCTAAAGGAATGGCACTAAACAGAGATGCAGGAGAACCAAAAGCATCAATATCAACTAGATCGTAATGGTCTTTTTCAAGATAACATTCTAGGAGAACTTCTTGAGCAGATTTATAGGTTATTTTGCCTTTTTTCTGTTGTAATAAATTCTCTAAATTAGCTGCTAAAGTTGGCTTAATTTCTGGATTTCCATCATTAACCCACAGCCAATCCGCACCACTTTCTAACCAATACCTGAGCGCTCGCACACCAGAGCCGCTCATTACTTCTAAAACGCGCAAACTGCCCCGCTCTTTTTGGGCAATTGCCGCCCCTAAAACTCCTAAATCTCGGACGATTTTACTCTCCGGTCGATAAAAAGTATTGTTGATATTAAATATCGCTTTTTCTTCCTGCATCGCTCATCTCATAATTAGCACTCGATCGCTACTTTTTTTCTTTTCACGATTCCCTAGTAGCGAAAAGGGTCAACCACTGCCAAAACCGATCAGACATCAAGATAGAAGATAAATCTAAAGATAGTGTGAAATTAGCAGAAATTGCCGATTTTTTTAGTATTATATCCCTGAAAAGCTGATAGTTTCCCCGTGGGAAGAGCAAATTAAAGGTAAAAAAACAGTTATTTTTTTACATCTTATAACTACTTAGATGTTAAAAACTATCAGTTCCCCCCTTATCAAGGGGGGATTAAGGGGGGATCGAACCCAACATCTATCTTAGATGCCCAGAGTTACCACGAAAGTTTGATTGCTTAAAGAGTCAAGTGCCGATAGCGATTCCTGTGGGGTCGCTATTTTTTTCGTCCCCACCGACAAAATTGAGCAGCGCTCGTCGTCCCTGCTCGCCTCGATCGAGTAAAGTAATCTCTAGATAATTTTCCGGCAAAAAAGTTAAACGTTCTGACCATTCGATCGCCACTATCCCTAAATCTACCTCGATTCCCTGCCAATAATTTTCTAGGTACAGCGCCTCGATATCTTGACCCTGCAAACGATACAAATCCAAATGATACAAAGGAAGGCGGCCTTCGCTATACTCGTTAACGAGGGTGAAGGTAGGACTAGCTATAGGCTCTTGAATACCCAATCCTAAGCCAATTCCCTGTACTAAGGTGGTTTTTCCCGCTCCCAAATCGCCTTTTAATAAAATTACACTGCCAGAGGCCAAGGTTTGCCCCAGTTTTTCCCCTAAATTGACAGTAGCTTCTCGATCGGGTAAGTCGATAATCATTTTTTTCCGCTAGGATGCCAATTAACCACTGATTCTAATATAGCGATCAGAGCAGCTTTCTGACCTTCTTGGCTCTGGGGGGCCAAATTTGGTCTTTTGATCGATAAAAATAGAAGCAGTTAAACTAATCTCTTATCTCTTAGTCTTACCTTTGGTCAAATGGTCGCTATCAGGACAGAGATAGGCGATCGGCGAAACCTTCCGGTAGATTAGACTAAATGGGAGTTGGTTAACTGCTTTTATAAAATTGATTGTTCCCTAACCATCAGCATTGTCTAGGGTCGAAGGGAATAAAACAACCGAAGTTTAGGACTTTAAGCTAGAAGTTAAGAAAAACAGTGAAATTATTATTTTTGAGTAATGGCCACGGTGAAGATGAGATCGCGATCCGGATTATTAAAAGACTGCAATCATCTCCCCACTGTCCGGATATTACTGCTTTACCCCTAGTGGGTAACGGTTATGCTTATACTCGTCTGGGGATTCCCCTTCTCGATCGAGGTCAAAAAATGCCCTCTGGGGGTTTTATCACTAGCGATCCCAAACAATTATGGCGAGATCTGCGGGAGGGTTTATTAGGATTAACCTCCCGTCAATACCGTCTGGTCAGAAATTGGGGCCAAGAAGGGGGAAAAATTGTCGCGGTGGGAGATATCTTACCCCTTGCCCTTGCTTGGTTAAGCGGGACACATTATGCTTTTGTGGGAACGGCTAAATCAGAATACTATCTCCGGGATGAGCAGGGATGGTTAGATAGTAGCTCGATGATCGATCGCCTCTGGGGTTCCTACTATTATCCCTGGGAACGCTGGTTAATGGCTCATCCTCGCTGTCGGGGGGTTTTTCCCCGGGATAGTTTAACTAGCAAAATTTTACAACAGTGGTCAATTCCCGTTGTCGATGGGGGTAATCCGATGATGGATGACCTTTTACCCTCGATAACGGGCGATTTTCCCCAAGATTGCCTAAATATTCTGCTGCTACCCGGTTCGCGCTTTCCCGAATCTCTCCACAATTGGCAGCAAATTCTCGCAGCTGTGGCCGCCATTATCGGCCGTTTTCCCGATTACAAGCTGGAGTTTTTGTCGGCGATCGCTCCTTCTCTCCCCCCGGAATCTTTTACGGCTGCTTTAATTTCCCAGGGTTGGCGAGAACATAGCACAAATAAGTTTATTTGTCAAGAGGTATTTATAACTATTTCTCAAAGGGATTACGCCGAATATTTAGGCCGTTGCCATCTAGCGATCGCCATGGCGGGAACTGCCACGGAACAGTTCGTCGGTTTGGGTAAACCGGCGATCACAATTGCGGGATCTGGACCACAATTTACTCCCCATTTTGCCAAACTGCAACAGCGTTTATTAGGCTGTTCAATTCTCTTGGGCGATAGTGCCGAGTCAGTGCCAGACAAGTTAGAATATTTATTACAAAATCCCCCACAGTGGCAAGAAATCGCCTTTAATGGTCGTCAGAGAATGGGATCGGCCGGTGCCTCTGATCGCATTGCCCAATGGTTACTAGGCAATTTTTGCCCTTAAACGAAAGTATCGGTCTGATTTTCGCCACTAGTGGTCCCCTCAAAAATAGTTTCTAGGGCGATTTTTTGGGCGCTTGGTTGTTGTCCGTAGCTGAAAAGATAGGGAATGTCTCCGCTTTGTTGACGAAACCACTGGAAAACGTAGGGACTACCATAAACAATCAATGCTTGAATTTGTCCAGTTTTCAGCAAAGCTTGATAGATAGCTTTCGTTTCGTCCCTTAATCCGGCACTACCCCGAAAAGGATTACCACGGATAAATACTTGTAGGAGAGTCGTTTCTGGGGAGACGAGGGACTGATTAAAGGTGCTACGGTCGATTATTTGGGTTTGATAACCCCATTGTCGGGGCATTGTCACCGCCGGACAAGAGCGATCGAGAAAGTCACAGTTGAGTAAATCATCGATAATGATTAAATTGCGGCCTTGAGTGGCTTGAATCGGTAAATTAGCGCTAACTGTTTGGGAATCTTTTAAAATGTCGCTGACAATCTCTAGAGCTTGCGGTGCCGCTAAACTGCTTAAGGATTCTAAGGATGGCTGTCTTTGCCCCAATTTCTCTTTTGCTCGTTGAATACGTTGCCAAGAATCATTAATTCTCGCTTCGCTAATTGTACCCGCTTGCACGGCACTATACACCGCTTCGATCGCTTCGATCGGATCGGGAGGCATTAACAGTATATCAGCCCCCGCCTGTACCGCCCTCACTGCTATGGCGGCAGCACTGGCAATTTTAGTCACTCCTCCCATAATCAGGGCATCGGTGACGATTAAACCCTGAAAACCGAGATTTTGGCGCAGTTTTTCCCCGAGAATTTTCGAGGAAAGAGTGGCGGGAAATTCGGCATCCCAAGCGGGAATTAACAGATGGCCTGACATAATACTATCAACCCCCGACTCGATCGCCGCTTGAAAGGGGGGCAATTCGATCGCTTCTAGGCGATCATGATCGTGGTTGATGATGGGAAGATCGAGATGGGAGTCATTGCTGGTGTCACCGTGGCCGGGAAAATGTTTGGCCGTGGTCAAAACTGGATAGGAATTCGCCCCTAAAATAAAAGCTTGAGCTAGATTAGCGACGATTTCGGGAGTTTCAGCGAAGGAACGAATATTAATAACGGGATTGTCGGGATTATTGTTCACATCGACAATTGGGGCTAAAATCCAGTTAATCCCGATCGCTAGAGCCTCCTTAGCGGTAATTGCTCCCATTTCCCTAGCATATTCTGTGGCTTTTGTCAAGCTTTTTTCGGCTATTTTTCCTAAAGCCATCGGGGGGGGAAACCAAGTGGCGCCGGAAAACCTTTGGCCGACTCCCTCCTCGATATCGGCAGCGATGAGGAGAGGATTATCGCCGGACCAACTTTGTAATTGTTGGCTGCGGAAAGCGATTTCGGCGGCGCTACCTCCTAATAGAATTACCCCACCGAGGTGGAGGGTTTCTAACCAATGTTTCAGGGTGGTGTTGACAGGTTCCCAAGCAGGATAGCGGATTTGTTGGTCAAAGAGATAGCCGGAAGCGCGGACTACTATCATCTGACCAATACGTTCTTTTAGGGATAAAATGCGATCGCTCACTATTCAGTTATCAGTTATCAGTTATAAGTTATCAGTTATCAGTTATCAGGTTTAAGTTTTAAGTTGCCAGTTTTGCCTAAATTTAGTTATCCTCTACTGATCACTGGTCACTGATAGCGGAATCGTCATCTTCTGGGGGTCGATCGGTTTTAATATGATCAAGAAGGTGTAACATTCGATCGCCGCGTTCAAGAGAAGAATCTTCTAGGAAGACCACTTCGGGGGTACGTCTCAGACGGATGCGTTGACCGAGTTCGCGCCGGACGAATCCCGCAGCCGCTTTTAAACCGGCCATAGTTTCGGCCTTTGCATCTTTGTTGCCGTAGATAGACACAAAAATCCTAGCGTGTTGTAGGTCGTGGGAGAGGTCCACATCGGTAACGCTAACCATACCCGCACCGACGCGATCATCTTTAATTTCCATTAATAACATTTGGCTGACCTCGCGCTTAATTAGCGAGGACACGCGAGATACTCGACGATCATTGGCCATAATTTTCGTCCCCTAAAAACAGCGAAACCTTTACCATTGTATCAAGCTAATCCGAGCATGGCTTTGAGGGTGAAATAAAGAAAGGCGAAAGTTCCCCCCAGAAAGCCCACAAGTGCGATCGCTGTGAGGGGATTTTTTAATAAAGGGGCTAACCAGCCGAAAAAGGCGAAGAAAATCCCTAAACTAAAGCTAATCAGATAGCGGGGGTAACGGCTCACGTTATCAAAAAAGTCGCCCATAAATTTTATTTATTATCTTTGTCCGTAAGTAATTATAGCAGTAAGCTTCAATGTTCAAGGGTAATTCGATAATTTCCCCGATTGAGTTTCACTGGGATTGTGGGACATCTGGCGCGAGAATCATCAATTGTCCCTCCTTATCCTCGCGAATGGCTAGAATCGCAGGACGTTCATTTTCTGCCGACTGAGGGGATAACCCGCGAAAAACATAAGTCCAATTGTTATTTTGGATTAATAACCGCCAAACTCGCGGGGGATTAACTTTGCTATCATTCGTTTCTTTTCCCCGCAGCTCTTCGAGTAATTTGGTCTCACCGATAATTCGATAACCTTTGAGAGAAGGATCGGTAAAAATATCCTCCGGATTCCGACCGATCGCTATCTGTTTTTCCGGTAAAACTAAAGTGATAACTGGTAAGGTAGAACTATCATTAACTGCATCGCGACGGGCATCGATCGATCCCTGAATTCGGGCTAACCAAAAAAGAATAATTAATAGCCAAATAACAGCGATCAAATCTTTTCGGAGAGCTTCGGGAATTCCCCGGACTAATAAACCTAAGAACTGAAATTTTTGATGAAATTTCCGTTTAGATTGACTGACAATTGAATAGGATGGCAGGGGAGACAAAATCCAGAGAGTAAATTGAATCGCAAAGGCAACGGCAACCAGCGCCAGAAACGTTCGCAGCAACGCCCCGAAATCGCCACAGAAGACCTGTATCGGCACAAAAAGGAAGGAACGCAAGGGCAAGTCCAGACGGTTAATCTCAAGGCTAAACCAGCCGAAATAGGCCCACCGATAGATCCATCCCGTAAAATAGAGAAAAATCCCCAGCAAACCGAGAAGACTGGCGAAGGTTCCTAGTATCTGTGTTCCGGGAGGGGGCGAATTCGGAGCGCTCACGGTAAAATGTCCCTGATTGGCGTTTTCGATCGCTATCCTACTCGATCGATCGGGTTCTATCGCCAGTTCTTTGTATTTTATCAAGGAGAATAACCCATGTCGATCGACGATCCCCGACAAGTTCGTTTGTTAATTGAGAAAATGGAAGCGAGTTTACCAATCCCTGTGCGTGCAACTCCCGAAACGTTAAAACTAGCTGAAACAAAAGGCGAGCGATACAAACCCGATCACCAGTTTTCGATCGATAAAATTTTCTACACGGGAGACGAGGGGGGAATTATTTGTTTCCTAAAAAATGAATTGGGAAAACAAACGGGTCTTATCTGTTCTTTAACCCATCTACGCATCGATAACGATCATCCGTTAGCGGCGGATATTCAATCCTACCAGAAAAAGCGATCGATGCGGATCGCACTACAGGATGGCAAAACCGGAAAAGCCCTCCGTATTGCCAAACAAAACCGCCCGAAAAAAGGTTTCGGAAAGTAAAAATATATTGACAAAAACCGCAGGTTGGGTTAGGAGTAGCGCTAACCCACCGCATCCAAGATTGAAAACAGAACCAACCCAATCCCGATCATTCAGGCAAGGTAAAGATGAAAAAACTCTACCCAATAATAACCGCAACTAGCCTAGTTTTTATCGCCTCTCTTGCTGGCTATCATCTACCAGCCACCGGCGATCGATCTCCCGTCAAGAAAATCCCCGTATTCGTACCAGATGATACGAAAGTATCTTTAAAAAATGGCACTTCTCTATCTGGGAGATTAATCAAGTTCGATTCCCAAGCAAAAACGATCGCTTTAGGGAGAGAATCAAAAATAAAAGAAGTGGCAATGAAAGAGATCAAACAGATAGAGTTTCAAGGGAAGGTTATTATCAAAAGCGGAACGCTTGTTATTCGTGGGGAAGAGAAATCAAGCAATCCAAACCAGAATAGACAACGCTGGCAGGAACCTTTACAGAATTTCAAAATTATTGATGTTAATGAAGGAAAAGCGGAAGTAACTATAACCTCGCTAGATCCTCTAGAAATAAGAGGGATCGAAGGGGTGGCGAGTAAGAGTTCCTACGTTGTCGAGGAAATTAAATTTAACCCCTCGGACAAAATTGAGATTCAAGTAAACCCCCATTAAAATTCACAAAAAAGAGGTCTATTTTTTAAGCAATTAAGGAAGACTTTAAATGGGAAAGTTGGCTGATGTATTGTTCGATTGTTTTTGGTGATAGTGGATCGTTTAAGGTCGGGTTAGCGAGGTCAAAGATGATGTCATTGATGAGATTTTCCTCATCTGTTTTATAGGCGATATCTTCTCTGCATTCGATGGCATCGGCCCAGTTTTCTAGGTCGGTGGCAGATAGAGCGTTATTGAGATAGCGATCGAGAATATCGATCAGATGCTCTTTTTTTAGGGTGATAATTGCTTCGCTACTGTCCCAAGGAAAGGTTTTTAGGATAGGGAGGATAGTTGATAGGGGTTGGTCAAAGTTGACTAAAGCGTTGAGGTATTCTTGTCTAGTTTTCATGGGTATTTTTGTTTGATGTGAACAATAGAACCGTTGGGGGCGTAGGTTGTTTTGGTGTAAAAGAGAGTGATTCCGTCCGCATCAATTTGTTTTTCGTAGGTTGCATAGGAACCGGAAATATTTTTGGCGGGAACGTCTGCTTGAAATGCTTTGCCACCGTTGGGAAGATTATAGATCCGAATTGGGGTAGCATGACGGGGAAGGCGTTTTTGAAAGCGGTTAAGGTTGTCTAGTTGGGCTGGGGTTAAAGATGTCACCATATAGTAATTATAATCTTTATTGCCTTGGCGGTTGCTATATGAAAATAGACTATGATCGAGCCGCTAATGCCGCTTATATTCGTCGTTGTGAGGGAAAGGTTATTGATTCTGAGGAACTAGCGCTGGGGATTGTCTATGATTACGATGAGACGGATAGGATTGTAGGGATTGAGATTTTAGCAGTCAAACAGAGAACGGCCGAACAATTCAAAAATATTGATTTTCCGTTGGAAGAGAGTGAAAAACAAGAGATTAGACAATGGTTCGGAAAGTTAATACTAAATTGTTAAGTGATGTGAGAAATTCAGGAAATATGGGAGGTGCTATAATTGATATATTTACTCAGTCAAAAAATGATGATTAAGTTAAAAGTCACAACGGTAGGGAACTCTATGGGGGTGATTTTCCCGAAAGAGTTGGTGGAGAAGCTGCGCCTTAGTAAAGGCGATATGCTCTACGTCTTGGAAACGCCGAATGGCTTTGAGCTTACACCCTACGACCCCGAATTTGTCCAGCAAATGGAAGTGGCGGAGGAAGTGATGCGCGAAGACTGGAATATTTTGAGAAAGCTGGCAACTTAGGCTCATGAACCAGCTAATCTGGATAGCTGATGGGGTAGCTCTCGCGATTCATCACCGCCAAATAGCCGAGCATGGTGGATTAGAGGGTATTCGAGATGAGGGGTTGCTAGAAAGCGCACTTTCCCGACCGCAAAATTTTCTGGCTTATTCTGAGTCGCCTCCTGACATGGCTTCTTTGGCAGCAGCCTACGCTTATGGGATTGTCAAGAATCATCCTTTTGTAGATGGGAATAAGAGAACGGCCTATGTAGTGACGAGGACTTTTCTCAGGCTCAATGGCTACGATCTTCAAGCTTCTAGTGAAGAAAAATACCAGATATGGATCGATCTTGCTGTTGGTAAGCTTTCAGAGGAACAATTAGGGACTTGCGCTTTGATAATGTACCTTTTGGGCGAACGCAGTTCGCCCCTACATTGTGGACAAAATCCGTTACTGTAGGGGCGCAAAGCTTGCGCCCTCCGATCGATTGGGATATTATTCCCACGCAAGTCCCTTAGCTGATTGGATTAGGAAACATTTATTAAAGATTCCTCTAATGTCGGGTTAGCGAGGGGAAAAATCATGTCATTGATGAGGTCTTCGTACTTAAATAGGACTGTTATCGCATTAAATTTAACAAGGGAGTTCAATATGATTACCTTTGAAAACGCGCTGGAGTTGGTTAGTCAATTACCCAGGGAACAGCAAGAAATGTTAATCGAGTCAGGGGAGAATATCAGGAATTGAGAGCTTGTTCCTGTAGTT
Source organism: Microcystis sp. M20BS1 (assembly GCF_020245305.1). Classification (NCBI taxonomy): domain Bacteria; kingdom Bacillati; phylum Cyanobacteriota; class Cyanophyceae; order Chroococcales; family Microcystaceae; genus Microcystis; species Microcystis sp. M20BS1. Next base: position 14,711 of record NZ_JADBUZ010000163.1, read on the forward strand.
ATGATTGCCTCATCATTTTCTATTTAGAACGAGACGAGAAAACTCAAACAGATAGGATAGTTTTGATTAACATTGGAACTCATGATGAGGTGTATTAACTAATAACTGATAGCGGAAATAACTATGAATCCCAAATTTTACGCATTACTTACTCTTTCCCTAGTGGCTACCGTCACCCTACCAGTTGTTAACGGGAAACTCTCCTCTCTCGTCCCTGCGGTGATGGCGCAAAATACGGATGCGAGGAAAGCAGAAGCGGATCAACTTTTGCAATTATGTCGCCAGAATCTTGATAATAATCAAGTAAAATTGGCGATTCAATCCTGTCAACAGGCGGTGATAGCCTACCGGCAAATTAAAGACCTTTCAGGAGAAGCTAAATCTACCGCTAATTTAGGCAATGCCTATGTTAACGACGGTCAATACCGTCAAGCTATTTCTGTTTTAGAAAATGCGGTTAAAATAGCACAAGAGTCAAAAGAACGTCGTGTAGAAGCCCTCGCCTTTTTATATCTCGGTGGGGCTTACTATGAGTTAGGAGAATTTAAGGAGAGCATAGAATTTTTTCAGCAGACTTTAACCATCGCAAAAGAAATTAAGGATGCTGATTTAGAAAAAATTGCTGAAAAACTCTTAGTATTAATGGAAGCAGAAAAACAGCGAAAAGAAGCGGATAAGCTTTTCGAGCAAGGCGTTCAACAATATGAAATAAGTCAGTTTCGAGAAGCCTTGCAATCGTGGGAAAAAGCCTTAAAAATTTATCAAGAAATCAAAAATCGTCAGGGAGAAGCGGCTTCTTTAGACAATTTAGGAAGTGCTTATCTTTCCCTCGGACAATATCAAAAAGCGATCGATCTCCACGAAAAGTCTTTAGTCATTAACAGGGAGATAGTTAATCGCCAAGGAGAAGCCAATTCTTTAAACAATTTAGGAAACGCTTACCAATCGCGTGGAGAGTATCAAACAGCGATCGATTACCATCAGCAGTCTTTAGACATCAGGAGGGAGATTAAAGATCGACAGGGGGAAGCGGCCTCTTTAAACAATTTAGGAAACGCTTACCAATCGCGTGGAGAGTATCAAACAGCGATCGATTACCATCAGCAGTCTTTAGACATCAGGAGGGAGATTAAAGATCGACAGGGGGAAGCGGCCTCTTTAAACAATTTAGGACTTAATTACCACTTACTAGGACAGTACCAAAAAGCGATCAATTACCACCAGCAGTCTTTAGAAATCGCTGAGAAAATCGGCGATCTAAAAGTGCAAGCCGATTCTTTAGGCAATTTAGGAAACGTTTACCAATCCCTCGGACAATACCAAAAAGCGATCGATGACCACCAGAAGTCTTTAGACATTGCGAAGAAAATAGGCGATCAAGGAAGTAAAGCCAGATCTTTAGGCAATTTAGGAAATGCTTACCAATCCCTCGGACAGTATCAAAAAGCGATCAATTACCACCGGGACTCTTTAGCCATGGCGAGGGATATAGGCCTTCGCCAAGAGGAAGGGTCTTCTTTAAACAATTTAGGAGTTGCTCACTACTTCCTCGGAGAGTACGAAAAAGCGATCGATTACCTTAAACAGACTTTAGACATTGCGAAGAAAATAGGCGATCTAAAAGGGGAAGCTAATTCTTTAAATAATTTAGGAGTTGCTTATCAAAAGATAAATCAACCCGCAGAAGCGATCAAGAATTTGGAAGAGTCCCTCAACATTATCCTCAAGATACGGGGAGATATTTCGAGGGAAAATATTGCAGGTCAAAATCGAAAATCGTTTTTAGCCTCTAACGAAAGAACCGTTATCACCCTCGCCGAAGTCCTAATCCAGCAAAATCAACCAGAAAAAGCCTTTCAATGGCTTAACCTCGCCACTACTGCCGATCTTGCCGATTACAATCGCCTGATTAATGCCAAAGTTGCCGATCCCGATGCACAAAAAGCACTTGATAACTGGAACACCGACAATCGACAACTCGAAGGAATGCGCCGACAACTACAGGATAAATACTCGGAAGAACTGGCACAACAGATCCGACAATTCGAGGAGAAAGTGTATAAAAATGCGGAAACTATCGGAGATAAATATCCTGAAATTGCTGAACTTTTTGAAACCAAACCCACCGACATCGCCCAACTACAGAAAAATATCGCTCCTGATACCCTCGTTATTCAACCCGTTCCCCTCCGCGATAAAGTCGCCCTATTTCTCGTTACTAGAGAAAAATTAACCGTTATCCAAAGTGATGCAAAACGCGATGAATTGAATAAACTCGTCAGCGAATACCGTACCCAATTAGCTGATCGTCGAAATGCCGACTACCTCGTTACCGGTAGTAAATTGTACGAGATTTTAATCCGTCCCATTGAGTCCCAAATCGCCACCAGTTCCCCGAAAAATATCGCCATCATCGCTACCGGACAACTGCGCTATATTCCTTTTGAAACTCTCTACGATAAGAAAAATGACCAAGTTCTCCTAGAAAAATATCCAATTTATTATTTAACTCGCATCTCCACATCTACTCCTCCCGCGACCGAAAGAAAACCCTTACAAGGTCTAGCATTTGCTAACCCTAAACCCACCCAAGAAGAACTTAAAGGCACAGAAATAGAAGCAGAAACTATCAGCAAAACCTTTCCCGGAAGTGAAAAATATCTCGGTGAAAAAGCCACCCTAGACACATTTAAAATTCAAGCGGCGCGTTTCTCGATTCTCCACCTCGGAACTCATGGCTGTTTTAAGCGTGCTGGCTGTCCTAATTTGGGTATGCAAGCTAATACTATTCTTTTCGCCAATAAAGAGCAATATAACATCGCCGATGCCGCATTATTAGGCTTAAAAAATACCGAATTAATCACCCTGAGTGCCTGTCAAACCGCCAAGGAAGCCAACGCAGACGGTCAGGAAATTTCAGGACTTGCTTACGTCTTAGAAAGAGCCGGTGCTAAATCAGTAATAGCCAGTCTTTGGAATGCTGAAGATAATACCAGTGCGGAAATTATGACGCAATTTTATCAAAATCTCAAGAATGGTATGACTAAAAGTGAAGCCATGCGACAGGCCAAACTGAGTCAAATTAAAAGCCACCCTTATTTTTGGTCGCCCTTTATTTTGATTGGGGCTGCTAATTAGACCTCTTGCATAATTTTTTTATGGTATAATGGAAGGCCTTGCTTTTTTCTCGATTTTTAGATGGAAGTGGAAAAAAGAATAAAATGTAATCTTAGGTCAGGAAATCATCCATACTTTTGCTATGTTTATTAGCAAAAATATGGATTATCAAAACTTATCAGATGAACAGTTCAAACGCCGTTTCGGTGTGTATAAACAAACCTATAGAAAGATGGTAAGATGGTAGAATCAGTAAAAAGTGTTGAAGCCGACTCTAATTCAGTATCTAAAAGCGGACCGAAACCTAAACTATCTATAGAAGAACAAGTTTTAGTAACGTTAGAATATTGGCGAGAATATAGAACATATTTTCACATTGGTACAAGCGGTCAAATATCAGAATTAACTATAGGCTGTAAATAAGACGGAAAAAATGCTTTCACAATCGGGAAACTTCCGTTTAAAAGGAAAAAAAGCTCTACTAAATCAAGCAGAGATACCGGTCGTAAGGGTAGTGGATGTAACGGAAACTCCCATTGAACGCCCCAAAAAGAAACAGAAAAATTTTTTGGCTCTTCGTTACTTGTTATGGTTCGATAGTGCGGCATAAATCCACTAAATCCTTATCTGGCAAGAGATTTAATTGATTTAGTTCGCTCTAGATTGAAAACAATTGACAAAAATCGCCAAATGTTTTTCTCTATAATAGTTTCATTCCTTATAACCCTGTACGTTGCATAAGACAAACCGAAGAACCGTTTTATTTTCCCCCAATATCTTATCATCTAAAATGAAATAGCCCCGGGTGTTAGGAGGAATTTGCCCTATTTCCCAACACCCTAACAACTTAGATAATTAACCCCTTTGTCGAGTATTAATCACGTCACCAGCTGCATTAACTAACTCTAGCTGTAGCGGCATTTGTCCCATAGCGTGAGTGGAACAACTTAAACAGGGATCATAGCAACGAATACCCGCTTCTACGCGGTTTAACATCGCTTCGGGAATTTCGCCACCATGGATATAATGTTGGGCGATTTGTTTCACCGTTTGATTCATCGCCAAATTATTATTACCTGTGGCAATAATTAAATTCACCGTTTCAATCAAACCATTTTCATCCACTTTATAATCATGGAATAAAGTACCCCGGGGCGCTTCACTAACTCCCACCCCTTGCAGATTATTAATTCCTGCTTCGGCCCGGCAGCGTTGAGAAACTATATCGGGATCATCGATTAAACGTTCAATCTGTTCTAAACAAGCCAAAATCTCGACTAAACGAGCATAATGATAATAAAAAGAAGAGGTTGCTACACCACCGACCCGATGGCGATATTCGCGTAACTCGATATCCGCTCCCTCCGTGCCAAAATGGGAACAAACATTTAAGCGGGCCAAGGGACCAACTCGATAGATACCATTGGGATAACCGAGGGGTTTATAGTAGGGAAACTTCAAATAAGACCATTTTTCCACTGATTCGCCGATATAATCGCGATAATTGTCTTCGCTCAGGTTATCGGCTACGATATTGCCTTGACTATCGGTAAAACGAATATGACCACCGTAGTGTTCCCACTCGTCCCGTTTACCGACCAATCCCATAAATAGAGAAGGGAAATTACCAAAAGCGGCGATTTCTGTGGTTAAATTGTCCAGAAGTCCTTTAAATAGGTTTAAAGCCGTGTAAAGAGTCGCCTTAGACTCCGGCAGTCGTTCTTTAATCCATTGTCGCCCTTCTTCGCTTAAAGGGGAACGCACACCCCCCGGGACAGACCAAGCGGGGTGAATTTTTTTTGCTCCCAAAAGTTCAATAACTTTCTGTCCAAATTGACGTAAACGGATGCCTGCTCGCGCTAGGTCGGGATCGGCCGCAATTAAACCGAACACATTCCGTTTAGCGGGGTCACTTTCCCAACCAAGCAGAAAATCGGGACTGCTAAGATGAAAAAAGCTTAAAGCATGGGATTGGGTTAATTGTCCCAAATTCATCAAGCGCCGCAGTTTTTCCCCCGCAGGGGGGATTTGCACCGCTAGAATTTTATCGCCGGTTTTGGCGGCACAAAGTAGGTGACTAACGGGGCAAATGCCGCAAATTCGGGCAGTAATTCCCGCCATCTCCCACATCGGCCGTCCCTCGCAGAATTTCTCGAAACCACGATACTCGACCACATGAAAACGCACGTCATCCACTTCCCCCCCATCGTCAAGGAAAATCGAGATCTTGGCATGGCCTTCGATCCGGGTGACGGGATCGATAACGACGGTTTTAGTCATAGTAAGTCCTCATTGTTCAGGAGTTCCACAGAACGGCATTGTGGAGACTGCGATCGAGCTTGGTTTAAACGATAATTTATCCCGATCTCCGCCCTGCTGTTTCTATGATAGTTATTACCCTCCTAGCAATCCTAATTTTTATAACAATTTTTCCCGATTCTCAATCGCGGCTAATTTGGCATTTTGTAACAAATACTACAGAAAATAGTTCGGAAATCCGCAATGATTACATCTCACTTTGCTGGTGTTGATCGGTCATTATATATATAGAAGTCGGTTCTCGGCTGTCAGTCTTCCTCTCAAAGCTGAGGGCGAAAGGGTCGGAAGTCAGCCAAATTGTTTATGACTAATCGGGAAAATCACCTTTTTGTCTTGTAATCTTACCTAACAGTATCAGCGGCACTGCCGAGGATTCGGGAAAAAGCGACCCAAAAACAAGCGATTGTAGTTGATAGTTCTAGGCTGTAATACTTTTGTTCTAAATGTTGGGGGAAAAAGGATAAACCTAACATCATACCAAAGAATGAATTAGCTTTGAACCTTTAGGGGATTGTCTGCGTCTAAAAGCACAGGATACAATCAAAGGAATTCCGAATCGAACTCATACCGACTTCAGATAAGCCAGACTCACCCGCGAGTCGGAATAGTAACAGACTTTTTCTGTGTCAAGGAGTCACCACCAAACCAATGCCCACAGCAAAAACCAACCAAACTCAACCACAGCCCACCCTCAATGCCGATATGGTGCGTACCTATCTGCACGAAATTGGGCGGGTTCCCCTCCTAACTCACGAACAAGAAATTATTTACGGCAAACAAGTCCAACGGATGATGAGCCTGTTAGAAGCGAAAGAAGCACTATCGAAACAATTAGGACGGGAACCACAGCGCTTGGAGTGGGCGGATTCGGTGAATTTAAGCGAAAATGAACTGGATCGCGCCTTGAAAACTGGCGATCGAGCTAAACGGAAAATGATTGAGGCTAACCTCCGCTTGGTAGTTGCGATCGCAAAGAAATATCAAAAGCGGAACATGGAATTCCTCGATCTAATTCAAGAGGGTAGTCTGGGATTAGAAAGAGGTGTAGAGAAATTTGATCCCACCAAAGGTTATAAATTTTCTACCTATGCTTACTGGTGGATTCGACAAGCGATTACCCGTGCGATCGCTCAACAGGCCCGCACCATTCGTTTACCCATCCATATCACCGAAAAACTGAATAAAATCAAAAGAACCCAGCGCGAACTCGCCCAAAAACTGGGCAGAAGTGCCACCCCTGCCGAGATTGCCCTGGAATTAGAGCTAGAACCCGCTCAAATCCGCGAATATCTCAGTATGGCCCGTCAACCCATCTCCCTTGATGTGCGCGTCGGCGATAACCAAGATACGGAATTGTCGGAATTATTGGAAGATAGCGGAGTTTCTCCCGATACCTTCATCACCCAAGAGTTATTACGGCAAGACTTAGCCAATCTCCTGGCCGAATTAACCCCCCAACAACGGGAAGTGATTACTCTCCGTTTCGGTTTAACCGATGGCAAGGAGTTATCCCTAGCCAAAATCGGTCAGAGAATGAACATCAGTCGGGAACGGGTGCGACAATTAGAACACCAGGCCCTGGCTCATTTACGCCGTCGCCGGGCCAACGTCAAGGAATATATTGTCGCTAGTTAGTAAGATTAGCAAATAACCAAGAAGGAGAGTTCAAGCTCTCTTTTTTTTGGGTTTAATTAATATAGAATCCCGATTAGTTTTCACCTGTGGCAGTTCCGTCATGACTAGATCAACAGAAACAGCGACCCCAACACTATACGAAGAAGATTTTTATCTCTGGCTAAAAACCACGGCAGAACAATTAAAAAAAGGCCAGTTTGCCGAGGTGGATTTAGACAATTTAATTGAGGAGATTGAATCGATGGGGAGAAGTGAAAGACACGCGCTCAAAAGTCTTTTAACTCGTCTCCTAGAACATTTACTCAAATTAACTTACTGGCAATCGGAAAGAGACCGGAATGGTAATCATTGGAATGGAGAAATCAATAATTTTCGGGCAGAAATTCAAGATTTACTGGAGGATAGCCCTAGTTTAAAGCCCTATCTTCGGGAGATTTTTGAGCCATCCTACCATACAGCTTTAGAGGCCGTCCGGAAAAAAATGGGTTTATCCCCCGGCGGTTTACCCAGTCAGATAATTTTTAATCTCGAACAGGTTTTAGATCATCAATGGCTGCCGATCGATTGGGAATAAACTATTGACTGTCTAATACTAAATCTGGTTATTAAAGACTGATTATTTATTCCCCCTTTTGCCTCTTGCCTATTGCATGAGTGCCTGTCCTGATAAGTAGCCTATATTCAACGGATTTAGTATAAATTACTCCTTGATCGCTAAACAGTCATCAGTGAACTGAAAACTCAAATCTGATAACTGATAACTGATAACTGATAACTGATCTGGTTTTACTCAAGCAATTTCTTCAGCAGGGCATCCACTTCCTCCAGGCCGGATTGATTATTTTTCAGCACATAAACCGCTCGCGCTTGCTTAAAAGCTTCCTCCGCCTCTCTTTTTCGTCCTCGGCCCGCGTAGGCCCGACCGAGATTAAGATAGACATCAGCGTTATTGGGGGCGATTTCGGCCAAATCTTGATAGGCGATAATTGCTGCAAGATAATCTTTTCTGGCCAGATGGATGCGACCGATTCCCGCTTGTGCTTCCAACGATTGGGGTTCTAGGAAAACAGCCCGACGATAAAAGGGGAGAGCCTCGTCAAAACGCTCTTGTTTTTCGAGTAAAATCCCTATTTTTAGCTGAATTAAAAAATTTCCTGCACTTTGTCGCTCTATTTCCTTTAAAATTTGGGTTCCACCATTTAAATCGCCCTGTTTGAGCAAAAGGCTGGCCAGTTGCAATCTTAATTCACTATTGTTAGGGAATCTTTGCAGGGATTTTTGGAGAAAATCGAAGGCTTCGCTGCTTTTATTCTGTTCGATCAAGGCTTTACCCATGATTTCGTGGGCTTGCTGATTATTGGGGTCGAGAGCTAAAATCCATTGGTAAACTTCGCCCGCTTTTGCATAGTTTTTTTGCCGTAATAATACCACCCCTAAACCGAGGTAGTGTTGGACGTTTTTCGGTTCTATTTGGATAGCGTAGTAGTAAGCGGTGGCTGCATTGTCGTAATCGCCGATATTAGCCAAACTATAACCGAGAGCATGGAAAAAGTCGGGATTACTCGGATCGAGACTTAAAGCTTTTTGGTATGCTTGGGCGGCGGCGTTATAATCCCCCTGCCGCGTTTGTAAAAAGCCGATCCCAGAGAAAATTTTGGCATTATTGCCATCAAGGGCGGCGGCCTGCTCGTAAATGGCTATAGCTTCCCCATAATTGCCATTTTTGACCAATTGCCGCGCTTGACGCAGTAGTTCGTTAACCTGTGAATCCTTGCTCACGATTGCCCCCGCCGGATTATCAGCGATCGCAATTGAGGGAGAGAAACAGCCCCCCGCGAGGAGACCGATGAGCAAGATTAAACGGGTAAATTGTTTCATCGCTTTACCTTTGTTAACGATTCTTAATTAAAGTTTATTGTAAATGCTATTGACAAAAATCAACTATTCCGCATCACTCTTGGACGAGATTATTGCGGGCCTCTTGGGCGACTTGGGCGCTTTTATCGCTGGTTAACTGGGTCAAAACAGCGATCGCCTCTTCCCCCCCTAAGCGGCCTAAAGCTTGAGCAAGACGATAGCGCAGTTGCCAGTCATCATCATTAGCCAAGGGAACAAGTAAAGAGACGGCGCGAGGGTCGCCTAGTTCCCCGAAAGCACTAACAGCGGCCGTTTTTACCAATTCATTATCGGAGTTTAGGGCGATTTCGAGCAGTTCAAAGCCCCGGGGTTCCCCCAATTCGCCCAAAGCGGCCACAATGCTAAATTGAATTAACCAGTCGCTGGATTGTTCATAGACGGCCACCAGATCATCGTAGGCTGCCGTTAATTTTAACCCCCCGATCGCATCGGCCGCGGCTGCTTTCACGTCCGCTTCGGGATCATTTAACAAGCGATCGCGTAGAATAGTTAAGGCCAGATCGAGATTCTGACGACCGAGGATATCTAGCTGACTTACCGCCGAATAACGCACCCTAGCGTTACTATCGTTAATTAAAGGCTGTAACATCTCGAAGGCGATTTCTGGGGCTAAATAACGCAGTTGATTAACTCCCGATAAGCGATCGCCATAATCATTGGAATCGAGCAGCCGTTGCACGGATTCGGGGGAATAATTCATAATTTGATGACACCCTTAACAATTGGACTGGTATTAATTGTCCCATGAATAGTTATCGAATCCTGACTATCTTGATCATGTTTAGTTCCCCGGTTTTTTGGGGCTGTAGTCCCCCCTCTCCCCCTAAAAAAGAACCGACGGCTAAGATAATCATTTCTCCTTCTCCCAGTCCGATTATTCCCCCATCAGACATTAAGGCTGCTAATCGTTATCGTCAATTGGGATTACAGTATCGTCAACAGGGAGATTTTATCAAAAGTATTGAGGCTTTAAAAAAATCGGTACAGTTAAACCCCAATCATCTAGACGGGAGAGTAATTTTAGGCTGGACACAACACCTAGCTAAACAACCTTTAGCGGCACAAACAACTCTCGAAGAAACGATTAAAATTGCTCCCGATCATGTGGCTGCTTATAATGCTTTGGGTATTGTTTATCTTGTCGGTGGTCATCTTGAAAAAGCCGTAGTCACTCATACTAAAGCCGCTAGTTTAAAACCAGATAATGAAATCGCCTACTATAATTTATCCCTCGCCTATCATCGCCTAAAAGATTTTGATTCAGCTATTACTAACGCTAAAAAAGCAGTTAAATTAGAGCCAAATAATCCCCATCCTCTTGTGGCTTTGGCAATGATTTATTTAGATCAAGGTGATAGTAAAAAAGCGCGGGATACCTACAAAAAGGCTAGGGATTTAGACGGTCGTTATCGAGAAAAATGGTTTCTGGCACACCTGAAGGAAGCGGGTTTTAGTCAGGAGCAAATTAAATTAGTCGAAAAGTTACTATCTGGTTAGATTTAAAAATTATTATTTCCCCTTAAGATGCCTGTCGATGTCCCAGTTTTAGGAAAATAGTTTCTAAATCTTCGCGGCAAGTATAAAACTCGCTTAAGTTCAGACCAGAAACCACTAAAAATTTCAACAATTCAGCACTATCTTCTAGGGTTCCCGTAAATTTAACCCGGAGAGTATTAGTATTAATAATTCTTTGCCAACTTTCCACAAAAACACATTGTTTAAGAGCGTTTTCTAAGGCTTCTAAATTGCCCAGAGTCGTAATCTGCAAGTATTGACCAGCTAGACGTTGATTTAATTCCTCTAAAGAGGTACTTTCCACTAGATAACCTAATTCCATTATACCCACAGAAGTACAAAGTTCCGCTAAATCACTAAGGACATGGGAGGAAATTAAAATAGTCATACCTGCCGATTGTAAGACTTTAATAATCTCACGAAATTGTAGGCGAGCGATCGGGTCTAATCCAGAAACCGGTTCATCGAGAAGTAAAATTAAAGGTTCATGGATAATCGTTCGGGCTAAACTTAAACGTTGTTTCATCCCCCGGGATAAAGTAGCGATCAAATTATGACTTTTATTGGTTAATTGTACCAGTTCTAGAACCTCATAAATGCGGCGATGACGTTGGGAGCGAGGGATATGATAAAGACGGGCAAAATAATCCAGATAATTCCAGACATTTAGGTCATCGTAGAGGGGAAAATTATCGGGTAGATAACCTAAATTTCTTTTGAGACGGGGATTACTCTCATCTCTTAAAAGACGTTCTCCGTGCAGATATATTTCTCCCGTTGTCGGTTCTTCCGCTGCCGCTAACATCCTAATTAAAGTGGTTTTTCCCGCTCCATTTGGACCGATTAACCCGTAAACTTCCCCTGCTTCAATCTGTAAATCTACTTGATTAACAGCCCCATGGCGGTCAAATTGTTTGGTTAAACCAACGGTAGCAATGGCTAATTCGGGTGCGTTCATAAAGTTTTTTAGTTAGGTTCTGAGGGTGACTCGCTAACCAAGAATACAGGGTTTATCTCCCATGACTTCCGCTGGTTGTTGTTAAATTGTTTAAGTCTTAATATCTTCTCAATTTTTTGATAATTGACCACTGTTACATTTGGTAAATCGAGGAGTTGATTAAAATTTATCCAGATAACCCACCTCCTATTCTGTATTGATATTATAACATCCTCACACAGAACCTAGAAGAGCCGCCTTATCTTCTGAGTATTCACAATTGATCGGTAAATACCTTGTATAAGAAGGGTCCAGGCGAAAAAAAGCCAAAAAGTAGCGGAATGTATAGCGCGGCACTACATCTCAGAAAAAACATCCTACAATGGAGACAAGAATAATCGGAGATCAATGGGGGTGAACGTCATGTTAGTGATCTTAACCGACGAACACATTCTCGATACGGGTTCTGTGTGTCAGGGCTGTCTTTTAGCCAACCAGCAGGGGCAACCCCGGTGGCGAGAGGGTAAACTAGGCTGTGGTCATTCCCTAGGCAAAGGGGGCAGCCAACAGCCCAATCTCTACGAGTGTCAGATGGGCTTTACAATTGCTAATATTGAAGGCTAATCGAACCTACTAAAGGATCAACCTAGAGTTGAATTAGGGGGGTTTGCTTGGGACTCCGAGGAGAGAATCAAGGCTATTGCTCATCCCCAATTCAGCTTAGATACAATGACAATAATGGCTAAGGTTTTTGTAGCATTGATCGTAGGCTTTTTGGGCTTGGGTTAAAACATCGTCGGAAATTTCTATATCTAATTTTCTGGCTTGTTTAATAATTTTACCCGCTCTGATATTCTCGGAAGAATCGCCTAGCCCACGAATGCCAGTAGTGTTTAAAACTCGATATTCTTCAGAAAATCCCGTTTTAGTATCGAGATGACTCTGTAAACTATTAAAGACCAATTGACTTTGGTTTAATAGTTGATCGTGGGTGATAAGTAAACTCTTTTCTTGACTGTTAATTAATCGGGCATAACTTTCTAAGGTGGCTAAACGACCAGTATAATAACCCAGGGCTTGCTGCTCATTGTGATGGGGTTTAATATCTAGAATACTAGCTAAAGTGCGCTTCGGTTCTCGTAGTAAAAATATGGTCTTAACCGCATCAGATTGCAAAAAACTATGATCTAAAAACTTCTCATCGTGAAGAACTTTATCTAAAATATATTTATGATTCATGTTTAAATCTTTCAAACGCCAGTGGAGTCTAAACATTAAAGTTTTAAAATCCTGTTCACTCTCATAAACCAGATGAGTTTCGCCAAAACCGATAATTTCAGGATTAGAATTGAGGATATGGGTCAATAAAGACGAACCCGATCGCATATGGCTAAGAATAAATAAAACCTGATAGGGTTGGGGACGAAAGAGAATTTTATAAGGGTCTTTGGGTATATCAATGCGTGCCTGAAAATACTTATAAGTTAAACGATGGGCTAAACCCTGCCAAGATTGGGGTAAGCGATCGAGGGCTATAGTCATAGGTTAATCAGGAATTGCGTCAACTTGTCGCTAAGATTCCCCTATAATGTATCCCATTTAAGACCCAAATAAAAGTGAGGTTTATACAAAATGAGATTGCCAAGTTGTTAGCTCTGGTTTTTTACGGCGCGAACCGATGTCTGGTTTATGATGAACACTATTCCCCATTTAGTCAAAATGAGTCAGTTTCCCTTCGAGGAAAAGGTACTCGCTATTGACACGGCCCCTTTAAGCGGGGAAAAGGTTAATCGCCCCGGACTGGGTACAATGGAGGAATTAAGAGCCTGTGGTGAAAAATTAGTTGAACATGGCATAATTGATCGCCTAGTGGATTTTAACTACGGTCCCAGCTATCGTCAGCGTATCTATCAAAAGCATTTCGGCAGTCCCCTCCGTTCCACCCATAACTACAAAGGTTATCCGATTTTTGGCTCGATCTTCAAAATCGAGTCATGTCGCAGCGACTATATGGTTCATTATGACAGTGACATGATGCTCTACCAAGAACCAGATTACAGTTGGATCCGCGAAGGGATCGAGTTAATGGAAACCCATCCAGAAATGATGTTTGTGCGTCCTTTGTCCGGTCCACCGCGGCCTGATGGTACGATTTATTCTCAGCATCCTTACACAAAAAATCCCGATGGATTCTATCAATTTAAATTTTTTGGCAGCCGTGCCTATCTACTTAATTGTCGTCGCTACGATCGCCTTTTACCGATGACCCCCCTCTGGCGCTCTTATAAAAATACCTTTCTCGATCACTTACCCGATGGTTTAAAAGCTTGGGGCAATATTTTGACCGGCAAAGGAAAACTCGACTCTTGGGAAATTATGGTTTCTCGCTCCCTAGAACAAAGCAACTATTATCGCGCCACTCTCACCAATGCCAAGGGTTGGACTCTGCACCCCAACGAGCGCTCTGCCGCTTTTAGGCAAGCTTGGCCGACTATTATCGAAAAAATCGAAGCGGGTGTTTACCCACCGCCCCAAGCTGGTTATTATGACCTGATCCCCGAATTATGGTACTAAGAGAGCCTTAGTTCTCTAGATCTGAGGTGAGGCGATCATCGCTTAGATTTCATAGCACCGGCTGTAAGCGCCTGTTGTTTTCGTTAAACGATGTAATATTTTGTGTACACCGCAACTCATTGACGATTGCGTAATGTAGAAAGTGAGTGCGGCGACAATTGTACTTGTCAAACAATGATATAGTACAAGTAAATTGCTAATTATCGGCAGGTAGCGTCTGTCATAGATATAGATTGTGGAGTTAAAATATGTCTAGTATAAACACTGGTATTGAGTGGACTGATAAAACGTGGAATCCAACAACCGGGTGCGATAAAATTAGCACCGGCTGTCTGCATTGTTATGCCGAAGCTATTACACAGCGTTTTCCCAAAAACTTTCCCAATGGATTCAGCTTAACTTTGCATCCAGAAAGATTGGAAGAACCCTTACGTTGGCGCACTCCCAGTCGAGTTTTTGTCAACTCAATGAGTGACCTTTTTCATGATGATGTGCCTCTCGACTTTATCAGACAAGTTTTCTCAGTTATTCATTTAACACCTTGGCATATATATCAGATTTTAACAAAGCGACAAAGCCGTTTAGGTGATTTAGCGTCTAAATTAGATTTTCCAGAAAACATTTGGCTAGGTGTATCTGTCGAGAACCAAAACCACATAGATCGGATTGAATATCTTCGGACAGTTCCTGTTTCAGTGCGTTTCATTTCATGTGAGCCACTTTTAGGACCCCTAGAACTTAATTTAACTGGCATTGATTGGGTTATTGTCGGCGGAGAATCCGGGCAAAAACATCGCCAGATGAAACTTGACTGGGCAAGGGATATCCGCAATCAATGTCAAAATTCAGGGGTAGCATTTTTTTTCAAACAAGTTGGGGGAAGGACACCGAAAGCAGGGGGTAGATTACTTGATGATAAAATCTGGGACGAGATGCCTAATGCCTGGAATCAGCATATCCAAACATGGGGAAGTGTCCCACTTAAATCAGCGAGGCGTTCAGAAAAATTAGAGCTTATTGCTTAACTGGAAATGTAACCTTTAAATCATCCGCAAACGTTCCTTTTCGCCGTTTTTTGTCCTCGGGTGAATGTACTGTGACTTTTCCTTGAGATTCAAGATTGCTAAGGGCAGTTTTGTAATTCTTTTTAATGTACGGTTTTCCCACATGATGCTGGTCGTAAATCTCTGCCATCGTCATAGTTTTACCTGAAAAATTGTCCAACAACATAGATTCCAGTTGATCAAGAGGACTGGTTAGCTCAAAGAGTAATGGTTGTTGAAGAGTTGCAGGATTATACTCAAAAGATGGTACGCCCTGCGTCTGTTCAGAACTCTCTTTAGCCATTATCTCTTTCATAATTTCATAGCCTTTAGGATGCTTGCTTACAAAAATTAGGTGATGGCTAGTACGATTTCCCATTTCATGTCTGAAACGAAATGGAAGAACATATTTACCCCCCATTTCTTTCAAGGCTTCACAGATATATTCTACAACGGTTAACTCACGCTCTTGTGGAGTAAGTGTAAATGTTTTCAATCGTTTGCGGAGTTGATCTGCTCCTACTTGTCCGAATAGCGCATTTATGTGTTCTTTGACTGCATCATTATTTAAACCCATGTTGATGCGATTGTAATTGAAGAAGAAGATGCAATCACAACCCCAATCTTTGACGACCGAATTAACAAGTTGAAGAGATAGTCCCTTGTAACCCCAAGGATCAACAAAAAATAAAGTGGGAACTAATTTCATGCTTTGGAAGGTTTTAACTATGTCCTCTCCAACCTCATATTTTGATATTTGAGGGCGGTATTTTAAATTTTCTATGCCCGGAATTGAATCTATAGCTTGTTGAAGAGAATTAACTTTTTCGACATCGGCATCGTTAAAGATCGACACCAGCATATTTCGCATATCTGGATCTGCGATGGCAGTTTCTAGAACTTTTACTGGGGTTGATTTTGAGCCATCTTTATATCGTCCTGCACCAGCAAAAAGGTCAACATAAGCGATTTTCTGGACTGAAGACGATCCCTTAACTTTTGAAATTATAACTTTTGCCCAAGCCCAGAAATATTTCTCAACAATCCTAGCTTTGATCAAGGACTGTTCTTTTTGCTCATTGAAGAAGGAATTTTTAGTCATATCCTAATATGTAGCCTATAATCAACGGATTTAGTATAACATACCTTATTTTTTTTTAAATTAGAGAAGATAGGAGATGAAACAACCCAAAAGAAAACCCAACCACCGCCATGGGGAGATTGGGTTTTCTGGTTATCAATTGATTTTAAGGAGCTAAAGCGTTACCGCGCAGGAGAGAACCGATGGTTTTAACAGTAATCTTCATCTGTACGAGAGGATTAGCGGGAACAACGGTTTTATAGAACCCATTTGGTATCTTTTATAATGTAGATGCTAGGCTGAAAAGGTGAAGCGAAAACCTTGTCCACTATAGGTTTCAGGGAAGAGAGTCTGTAGCCTGTTTAACGGCAATACTTTGGTCTGAACCCCGTCAGTGAATGCGCCACCGTCTAGTCGTCCCCGAAAATCGATACTTTGGAGTAAGCCAAAATGTACTCAAGTAGTATGACGAATGAAGAGTGGTCTATCGTAGAACCGCTATTGCCAAAGAAGAAATTGACTGGCCCCCCGAAATGGACAAAACGACAGATTTTAGATGGGATTTTCTATCAACTCAAAAATGGCGGTAATTGGCGGGACCTCACGAAAGATTTCCCTCCCTACTCCACCGTGTTCTGGCATTATAAACAGTGGAGAAGTCAGGGAATCATCCAAAAAATAATGGAAGAATTACATCGCAGATTACGACAACAAGAAAAAAAACTTGTGGACGAATCTAATTATGATTGATTCTCAAGCCGTCAAAAATACCTGTAATGCGAGTGTTGAGACGAAAGGATTTTGTTTCTACAAGTGCACCAATGGAATTAAACGTCATCTAGGGACGGATAGTCTTGGTTTTCCCTTTTTCGCTCATTGTACTCCCGCCAACCTATCTGATGACCAGGGATTGATTGAGTTGTTAACTCGAGGTATTGACTATTTCAAGTTAAAACCGTCGGAACTGTCTAAGACGACTATTCTTCTAGATAATGGTTATCATCCTGACAAAATAGAGAAAGAGTTGGTTAAGGTCTATCCAGAGATAATGACTAAAATTCAGTTTGAACTGTCTCCAAAACCGTCAAAAACCGAAAAAGCGGAGAAGGGTTTATCAGGATTCGTACCTGTAAAAACTCGATGGGTGATTGAAAGAAGTAATTCTTGGATGGAACGCTGCAAATCTTTAGTCAAAAATTTTGAGCGCACTTTAGAACACTCCACTACCAAAATTCATCTCTGTTTTCTTCGACTTCTACTACGACAATTAGCTGTATCCGGCTCTTCTAGG
Source organism: Microcystis sp. M20BS1 (assembly GCF_020245305.1). Lineage (NCBI taxonomy): Bacteria > Bacillati > Cyanobacteriota > Cyanophyceae > Chroococcales > Microcystaceae > Microcystis > Microcystis sp. M20BS1. Next base: position 32,140 of record NZ_JADBUZ010000163.1, read on the forward strand.
TTCTGTGTGATAAGTTTAACTTACATAGGATCGATCGATCTTTGTGTCCTCTGTGTCTCTGTGGTTCCCTCCACTCCCTCGCCAGCAATACTGTATCTTAAAATACATTTTACCCACCAAACCTAAGAGAGCCTGTATCCTAAGATACCAAATGGATTCTATAATGACTCTACTAGCCTCAAGATAGCAAAAAACCCGGCGGGAAAATCTCCCCACCGGGTCAAAAAGGCAAAAGTAAAGAATTATTTCTGATCAGCCTTTTTGCTTGACTTATCACCCATTTTGTACTTACGCAAGAAGCGATCGACCCGGCCTTCCGTATCGATCATCTTCTGGGTTCCCGTATAAAAAGGATGATTACCCGACCAAACCTCCACATGAATTTCTGGTTTGGTCGAACCCACAGTCATCACCACTTCACCATTACAGATCACCTTGGCTTCCGGATACCAAGTAGGATGAATTTTTTTCGGCATGATAAACCTCTCTATTAACCTAACGTTTCGAGTATTGAGGCGCTTTACGCGCTTTGTGAAGACCGTATTTTTTCCGTTCCTTCGCCCGGGGATCCCGAGTCAGATAACCTTCACTCTTGAGGGGAGGACGATTTTCCGGTGCTAATTGACATAAAGCTCTAGCGACACCCAATTTCACCGCGTCCGCTTGGCCGGTCAAACCACCGCCCTCGGCCTTAACGATGATATCATATTCGTTTTCCAGTCCCAAAGTCTCCAGAGGAGCCTTAATCGTCTGGATATAGGTGGGAATGCGGTTAAAGTGGGTTTCCCCATCGCGACCGTTAACGGTAATTGCCCCCGTCCCCGGCACCAGACGCACGGAAGCGACCGCCGATTTGCGTCGTCCCGTTCCCCAATAAACTACCTTATTTTTACTGTCCGTGGCTTGCATTGACTTAATTTCCTCCTGCGGGAATCGTATTAATCGCTAAAACTTCCGGTTGTTGTGCCTGATGGGGATGTTCCGCACCGGCATAAACTTTCAGTTTCGTGAACAATTTCCGACCTAAGCTATTTTTCGGGAGCATTCCCTTAACAGCGTGTTCGATAATCCGTTCGGGAATGCGTTTTTGCAGTTTATCGAAGCTTTCTACCTTCATACCACCCGGTCTGCCGGAGTCGCGGCGATAAACTTTCTGTTGGCGTTTTTTGCCCGTTACCGTCACTTTTTCGGCGTTAATAACAATGACAAAATCCCCCGTATCCAGATGGGGGGTGAAGGTGGCCTTATTTTTGCCCCGTAGAATCATCGCGATTTCGGTGGCCAGACGACCTAGACGCTGATCGGCCGCATCAATGACGTACCATTTCTGCTCTAGAGTCTCTAAATTTGGTAGCGGTGTTTTGTTCATGGTCAGTTTGCCTTGCTTTACAAAAATAAACTTTGAATCTCTATGCTCGGAAATAATAAAGAGGCTGAGTCTCGCACCAGACGCTATCGGCAAAGGGAAAATCGGCGTAACCCACCCGCAGTAAACATAGTCCTTTAGCTGGTGCGGCGTATTTGACCAATTCTCGGCGCTGATTGACCCAGATGTCGGTAAAGTTTTCTAGCGATCGCTCACCAGTTCCCACCTCTACCAACATTCCCACCAATAGCCGCACCATCCCGTACAAAAAGCCATTGGCTTGAATTTCCATCTGTATAAACGGCCCTTGACGGTAGCATTCCACCCCCTGTACTTCTACCCAAGAATGGTCACGGCTAGAGTTGGCACGGTGAAAGGCGGCCAGATGGTGCTTTCCCAATAGGGGGGCCAGGGCCCTGGCCATCAAATCGGCATCGAGGGGACGATGGTAGTAGTGCCAACTAAAGGGGCTAACAAAGAGATTGGGGATGGGGTCGGTATAGAGGGTGTAACGATAACGTCGCCAGAGGGCTGAGAAACGGGCGTGCCAGCGATCGGGAACCTGAGCCGAAGCCCGAATGACGATATCGTCATCTAGCCGAGCATTGAGAACCTTGGCCCAATGGGCAGGTGGGATCGGACTCTGCTGCTGGAAATGGGCAACCTGGGCGGCGGCGTGAACACCGCTATCCGTACGTCCGGCCCCGTGCAGAGTGACGACATAACCGAGAATATCGGCCAGAGCCTTCTCGATTTCTTCCTGCACGCTCCTGTGATGGGGTTGCCGTTGCCAGCCGTGGAAATTAGTTCCCACATACTGGATAACTAGGGCGATCCGCGACTGGGGGCAAGCTGTCATCGTTACATCAGTTCGATAATCGCCATGGGGGCATTATCCCCGCGACGGCGCAGGGTACGCACGACCCGGGTATAACCGCCGTTACGGTTGCCATAACGGGCTTGTGCGCCTTCAAAGAGGGCGTGAACCAGTTGTTTGTCGTAGATGTAGCCCATGGCTTGGCGACGGGCGCTCAGGGAACCGTCTTTAGCTAGGGTGATAATGTGGTCTACCTCTGCTCGCACCGCTTTCGCTTTCGCTAGGGTGGTGGTGATCTGACCATGTAGAATTAGCTGGGTGGCTAAGCTGCGCAGCAGTGCCTTTCTTTGGTCAGCTGGCAGACCCAATTGAGGCACTTTACACCGATGTCTCATGGTATTTTCCTGGAATTGGGTTTACTTGCTTTTTTCTTGGGGTAGGGTGATGCCTAACCGTTTTTGTAGGGCTTCAATGACTTCTTCCGCCGATTTCTGCCCAAAGTTTTTGATTTCTAAGAGATCTTCTTGGCTGTAATCGAGGAGGTCGGCTACGGTGTTGATCTGCGCTCGCTTCAGGCAATTGTAGGCGCGCACGGATAATTGTAGTTCCTCGATCGGAATTTGGTTTTCTTGGTTGATCTCTTGGTCGTCAAAGTTACCGGAGGATTCGAGGGCGTTGAGATCCTTGAGCGGGTTAAAGAGATTAACCAGCATATCGGCCGCTTGGGAAAGGGCTTCTTTGGGGTTAATGCTCCCGTTTGTCCAAATTTCTAAGAGCAGACGATCTCTAGCTTGACCGCTTTCGGAACGGATATCTTCGACGCTGTAGTTGACTTTGGTTACGGGCATAAAGATAGAGTCGATTTGCAGAAAGTCGAGCGAAGTGGCTTCTTCTTTACTGCGATCAATTGCCCGGTAGCCTTTGCCTTTTTCCACGCGAAATTCCATCTCTAGCTTGGCCCCTTCGGCTAGGGTGGCGACGTACTGATTGCGATCAACTATCTCGATTTCTGAGGGTAAATCGAATTGTGCCGCCACTACTGTCGCCGGCCCAGTTGCCACTAAACGCCCGATCTGGGTTTGATTGGTGTAGCTTTTCAGAATGATTTCTTTCATGTTGAGCATGAGTTCCATCACGTCCTCGCGTACCCCCTCGACGGTGGCAAATTCGTGATTGACTCCCGCGATCCGCAGGGCCGTCACGGCCGCCCCTTCCAGATTGGAAATGAGAATCCGTCTCAGGGCATTACCTACGGTTGTACCCTGGCCTCTTTCCAGAGGCTCTAGTACAAATTTACTGTACTGACTCTGATTCTTGTAAGTTTTTGCTTCTACACACTCGATTTGAAATTGCGCCACCGATTGACCTCCCTTGTTCAGTTATCAGTTATCAGTTATCAGTTATCAGTTTTCTTTGGCTTTCAGCCTTTAGCTTTTTGCTCAGATGGTCTTTGACGACCCGATTCTGCTGCTGATGCGCTCAAAGCTAACGGCTGTCGGCCTCAAGATCCCTGTCACCTGAAAAAGCTGTTCACTGTTTACACTCTCCGGCGTTTGGGAGGACGACAACCATTGTGGGGGATGGGAGTCACGTCCCGGATCAGGGTGATTTCTAATCCTGCTCCTTGCAGGGCCCGGATTGCGGTTTCCCGTCCTGCCCCAGGGCCACTAACCATCACTTCTAGTTGACGCATTCCCTGTTCGATCGCTCGGCGGGCGGCGTTATCGGCGGCGGTTTGGGCGGCGAAGGGGGTTCCTTTTTTGGCTCCTTTAAAACCACTCGATCCCGCCGATGCCCAAGAGATCACATCGCCTTTGGTATCGGCGATCGTGACAATGGTATTGTTGAAGGTCGATTGAATGTGAGCGACTCCGGTAGGAATATTTTTTTTCTGTTTTTTCGGTCCGGTTTTTTTGGTTGGTCGCGCCATAGTTTTTCTTGATTGGGGGATATCGCAATGAATAAAAAATTATTTCTTGGAGGGGGCTTTTTTCTTCCCTGCCACTGTCACCCGACGACCTCGACGGGTCCGCGCATTGGTTCGCGTCCGTTGCCCGCGCACGGGTAATCCTAGCCGATGCCGACGACCTCGATAGGTGCCGATATCGGCGAGGCGTTTGATGTTCATCGCCTCCCAGCGTCTCAAATCCCCCTCGATTTGATAATTTGTCTCGATATAAGTCCGTAGCGCCGCCACGTCTTCATCGCTGAGATCCTTGACCCGAGTGTCAGGGTTAACACCCGTCGCGGATAAGACTTCTTGGGAACGCGATAGACCCACTCCGTAGAGGTAGGTCAGGGCGATTTCCACACGCTTATCGCGAGGTAGGTCTACACCAGCTATCCTTGCCACGCTTTTTTTTTCTCCCTATGAACGATTTTTTTTCCAAAAACGACTACAATTAACGGTAACGATTCTCTGCCCCAAGACAGTGACTTTGGTGGATTAACCTTGTCTCTGCTTGTGTTTGGGGTTAGAACAAATTACCATGACTCGACCGCGCCGACGGATGACGCGGCACTTTTCGCACATTTTTTTGACAGACGCTCTAACTTTCATGCCTAACTATTTTGGCAACACTGCAAGCTTATTATTATATCAGATTTCTTTTACTCGTGTCACCTATTTTTTTTAAATAAATTTGGCTGCTTATTAGGCTTTTTGGCTTCTCTGCCCCTATTTATCGCTATTTTTTTTGATTTTTCAGGCGATAGGTAATTCTGCCTTTGGTTAGGTCGTAGGGTGTGAGTTCCACTTTTACTCGATCGCCAGGGAGGATTTTGATATAATTACGGCGGATTTTGCCGGATATGTGAGCTAAGACGTTGAAACCGTTATCTAAATCCACCCTAAACATGGCGTTAGGCAAAGATTCCGTGACGGTTCCTTCCATTTCGATGAGATCTTGTTTAGACAAAGTTAATTCCTCAATTTCACTGGGGACAATTTATTTAATGATTCGGGGCTCTCTTGGGTTTGGTGGTTAAAATGTATTCTAAGATACATTCCTCCCAGCGGGGGGGTGGAACGAACCACAAAGACACAAAGGACACAAAGATTGATCGATCATATAGTAAGTTAAACTTATCACACAGAACCTAGTAGGAGAGCCGATTCGGCAGCAGCAACCGTGCTGTCACCACAGTTCCCCCAGTATAGCTTATCAGTGATCAGTGATCAGTGATCAGATGTGAGTTTTCAGTTCACAGCAAAAAAGCGCCCCATCTTCCCTCTCCCATCTCCTGACTCCAGTCTCCACCCCCATCTCCCCACTACTAGGCAGTATTGTAAAGTTTTGTAAAAAATATATGCAAATGACTGCAAACAACTGCTAATATGGTTAGTACAAGTTTACATTGCAGTTCACATGAAACTATCAGATTATGCTAAGAAAAAAGGGATCAGTTATGACACTGCTTGGAG
>NZ_JADBUZ010000164.1:0-3916 GCF_020245305.1 Microcystis sp. M20BS1
AGTCAAAAATCTAGACCATCTGGGATTAGTAGCCGGAATTATCGATGAAATAGGAATCGTTGAAATTATCAACGAACAAGTCTCAATTGAGCGAGGAGAAATTGTCACAGCGGGGCAAGTCGTCAAAGCAATTATCCTGAACGGATTGGGATTTGTCTCCCGGGCCTTGTATTTATTTCCTCAATTTTTTGAAGATAAAGCAACCGAACATCGCTACGCGAGATCGTTCTACATCTTTCCATTCAATTGTACCGATCGCATAATCTTGTTGCAATCGTCTGAGTCTTCTCCTACCCCGATGAAGGTTACTATTCCTGACGTGAACTCGGTCGGGTAGAATGCGAAAACCGAGGAAACTAGCACCGTATTTAGTGGCAAAAAGTTGACTTTTGGTCGCAACGCGCTCGCTACGCGAGATCGGGTGAATTTTCAGCTAATTCTTTGATTGCCTTAATAAAATTTAACATTAACGCCATTTTCTCAAAAAAATCGACCCGCCTAAGGGCGGGAAAGAAAAGAAAAAAGAAAAAATAGGGAATGAGGGTAAAAAGGGAAAAAAAGGGAAAAAGGGTTACAGAGTCCTCCCGGCACCGCACACCACCCGAAAACCGCGGCTGCTGCCGTTGACGCAGCGGTTGAGGTTGTTGCGGAAAGCGGAACGGCAGCCATTTGGATTGAGGCACCAAGAACCGCCCCGCAGAGGAGAACGATTATTATTATCATTTTCTATCCAAGCACTGCCATCCGTCGGCGCACCGTCATAGTTATCGTAACAAGTATTGGCACACCATTCCCAGACATTGCCGTGCATATCGTACAGTCCGAAGGCATTGGGGGGAAATTGTCCCACGGGAGTCGTTTGTTGTCGATACTCTCCCTTCGCTTCTTCTGCGTAGGTATTACTGGTATCGTAGTTGGCCAATTCCCCCGTAATGGTTTCCCCAAAGTAGAATGGGGTGGTGGTTCCAGCACGACAAGCGTATTCCCATTCCGCCTCACTCGGTAGTCGATACTCCCGTTTTGTTTCTCTTGATAGTCGTTTACAAAATTCCGTTGCTTGATACCAGTTGACTCTTTCTACGGGTAGCTCATCCCCTTTGAACTTAGAAGGGTTTGTCTCTAGGTCGATGTCTATTTTAGCGGTTGCGGTGATCGCTTTCCACTGGGACTGGGTGATGGGGTATTTACCCATAAAGAAGGGTGGGACAGTTACTTCATGTTGTGGTCTTTCCCTTCTAAATCCTTCCCAACCAAATTTTTTTACCAGTCTTTCGATTTCCTCATCTTCCGTTCCCATCAGGAAAGTTCCCCCCAGTATGGCAACCATTTCTAAGGTGATGCCGTTGCCCAAATCTTGGGCGAAATATTGGGACTGCTTCGACTCTTTTTTGATTTGCTCACCCTTCGCATTTACTCCCACGATCTCAAAGTTAAATACCTTGAGTCCAGTTTCTTGAGAAGGTTTAGGGGTCGATGACCTATTTCCCTCAGACCCTGTGACGTATTCGCGACGCGTCAAAGGAATCGAAGACTGTCTTAGAGCGATGCGCTTGATAGCTTCGATCGCATCTAAATCGCCACGAGATGCTCCTAAGACACGAATCCATAACTGTTCAGCTAAGTCAAGGTCGCCCCTATTTTCTGCTAAGGAAGCCTGATATTTTAGGGGTTGCACGTCCCTAAGCGTGGCCACTTGTTCTAACAAAATAAAATAGAGCTTGTGGGGCGGTTCTGCTTTCAGATAGGGATTCTGTCTCGGTTTCCCATATCTAGCGTTAGTTTGCTCGACTTGACGGCGCAGATGTTCGTCTAGACGCTCGACCGTAGCACAATTGGCTTCTCCTTGCCGCCGCAATCCTTCCAGCAGCGTATGAGTAAATGAGCCTTGTTGTAACTCATCGATCTCCCAAGATTGCTGATTGGCAGTACAGGAATAAAAGGTTATGACTCCCTGATGCTCCTCTTCTCCAATGCCCAGACCGCCTCGGCTGTCTTCATCTCGACAGGCATCTAACAATAGTACGACGTTATCGGCCCCAGACCGCCGCAGCCGCTCGGTGACATAATCCACCGATACAGCCGTTTCTCTTACATTACCCGGATCACTATCCGGCAGCATCAGATAGTCTTTGTCTTGATAGCGCCTGCCATGACCAGCAAAGAAAAACCAGAGATTGTCTCCAGACTTAAGCAGGGGAGTCTCGAACTGCTTCTGAAGAAACCGCTTGAGACGACCGTAGGTTGGCTGCGTGGGAATGGGGGGACTAGCAGGAATGGGTGGAGAATCTTCGGTAAAGAGAAATATCCCACTGCGATCGAATCCTCCCTCCCCTTCACACCAAGCTTTGATCGCTTCCGCGTCTTTCTTGGCGTATTTCAGCGGCTTGAGGTTGTCATACTCGTTGATGCCGATCGCTATCACCCAGTTTTTAGCCATCTTTTCTCTTGAACTTAAATGTCATCGCTCCTTTCCCTCCTGCTTTGCCCCCGATCCCAAACAGGCTAACTTGTCCTTCCCCATTAATTTCTACAGACAGTTCCACTTCATCGAGCCGGATTTTAGCGCTTGGAGGATCGGCTTCATCGAGCATTTCCCGCATCGCTTTGAGAAAGCCCTTCATTTCTAGCTTCAGTTTGGACACATCCACTTGACTTCTTTCGGTGGCCGCAACTTCGGGCGATCTTTTCTGTTCACCGATCTGTCCCCCGATATCACTGCTACTTCTAGCGCCGGTGGGCGTTTTTTGAAGATCATCACCCGTAATAATCCATATTTTGCTGGGAGTCGCGATATCTTCGGTCATTGTGTTGATTTCCCCTAAATGTTATCTCGCTTGCCTTTAGCCAAGCTTTCTAATTCCATTATCTTTCTCTCAACCTCTGCCATCCGCTGACTCAACGGTACAGTCTCGGCACAGCCTAAATAAGCAGCGTTGCCGAAGGCACTCGCTACGCGAAACCGCACTGACGATCACATCCGTCTTGGACGTGCCAACCCGCTCGACGTACTGGTTGAGTTCGGCGAGGAGAGGTGGGGGAATTCGGACGGCGATTTGCGGTTTGCCCATAACAATTACATTTCTTCTCCCGCCATGCTACCAAACGCATGACTAAGTATCACCCTTCCAGTCATTTTTCTTAACGAACGACCGAACAGCGAGCTACCTTCGAGTACCATCCTACAGTTATTCGCTAGAAACAATACAGGACAAAAGTTACAGAAAATTTTAAAAACCTTTCCTTAAAAAATTAAGCGAACCATGAATAAAAAATTCTCCTTAGCCCAAAAGTATTCAGCAACAATTTCAGCTTTAACTTGGGATTTTTCTATAGATTTACCAAAAAAGAATTGTGTTACATTTTGTCATAATCTTCTGGCTCCCCATCTGAAACTTTAGCTAATGCTTGTTGAAACTTCTCCCAACTTCCCTGTTGTGCTTTTTCTTCTAGATAATCTTTAGTCATCCAAGAGGATATTTGGGCAGATAAAGCCATTGTTATCAGTTGCTCTACTGGTATGTTTTTTTTATTGGCTAAGGTTTCAATTTGTTGATATAAAACATCTGGAATGTTGGTGCTTAGTTTCATGGTTTTATTTCTCCTAGTAATCGTAAAAATTGTTTGGGTGTTAAAATAAAAATGCCGAATTTTTCAATAGGTTGTAGGTCTCTTTGATTGTAACTGATTATAAAATTAGCTTGACATTTGAGAGCTAAGTCTATAGAACTCTTGCAAATTAATTATATGTTATAATCACGGGTTAACTAATTTTCCCAAAAAAATTAGTTAATCAGTACATTCGTCCTGAATGAAAACTTGAAGTTTAACTTTTAACTCAAAACTCTTTAGAGCTGCTTTAATTTGGTTATCAAAACCTCTTTATTTAAGCGGCACAAACTATCTCAATTATAAAAAT
>NZ_JADBUZ010000165.1:0-7009 GCF_020245305.1 Microcystis sp. M20BS1
AAAAAGCTTTTCCTGGGGGCAGGGTGTGGGGTGTGGGGTGTGGGGTGTGGGGTTTTACCGATTTTGAGGTAGTCAATTACCTAATTTTCAGGGAAAAAGTACCTGAATTTTCCCCCCGATCCCCGCAACGGCTGGCACTTTTTGAGTAAAAACAAGTCTAGAAGGTTTACCCAACAAGGTTTTTAGATTTATTCAGCAGACCCTAATTACACATATCTAACCCCCTCTTGCCTTTTGCCTCTTGCATGAGTGCCTATCTTTACTAGGAAATTAATTTTGCACGACTACTTACCAATAAACCCCTTGTCGGCTAGGATATTGTTGCTTTGAATGAACTGCAATACGGATTCTGCTGCGGGAGCGTTCGGGGAATAAACCAAAAGGTCAACATTTCACTATCACTGAAACTAGGCTCAGGTCCAGGCAGCATGGGAGTCAAGCGATATCCCTGTTCTTGATACCAGTCATCCACCAGGACATAAATAATAGTCAAGAGGGTGGGAGCATCTATCCTATTCATGGGAGGCCTCATGCTTTGGAGTGATTACCTTTATCGTGATGCCTCCCTTTGATTTTACAAACCTCTCTATCTCACATCAGCCGTAATTCCTAATTCATAATTCCTAATTCCCATTGCTGCCGGCTGCTCAAGGTTCATAATTAAAGAAACATCTATACTGATAGCCAGTTAATTTTTATGAAAACTGTTGCCGATACGGACTTGCAAAGGCTAGAAGACTTAATTATCAACGGACAAAAAGCGATCGAGACTCGTTTCACGGCGATCGAGAATAGTATCGTCGAAATTAAAGCTGATATTGGCGAAATTAAGGCTGATATTAAGGAAATCAAGCAAGATGTTAAATCCCTAGAGATAGGACAGGCAAAATTAACCGAAAGAGTCGAAGGGATGGATAATCGCCTCAAAATAGTTGAGGGCAGTCAAAAAAATCAAATTTGGGCATTAATAACCATTTTAGGCGGTTCACTGATTACCGCTTCCGTCGGTTTGCTGATCGCTATTTTGCGCTTTGTCTTGTTTAAGTAAAAAATTATCTTTATGGATGAAACCAAAACCGGAATAAATCAAGAAATCGACCTAGAAACCGAAAAAATTGAGCCATCAGCCTCGGTAAGGTCAAGATACACCCAAATTCACCTTAAAAGTGAGGGCGAGAAATTGGTGCTAATTTTACCCAAAACCGGCGCCGGGGAGACAAGTCAGGATTGGACAGATATCTTGACAGGATTGAAATATTATCTCCGTAATAGCGGTCAAAACTGCCCAGCTAGAACACCTGTACATCTACAGGCCAACGATCGCCTGATGGATACGCGGCAACTACAAGCGATCGCCACAATTTTAGACAGTGCCGAATTACCCCTACATACGATCCAAACTCAAAGAAGACAAACCGCAGTGGCAGCGGCAACTATGGGTTACAATGTCGAACAAATGCAATCAAATGCCACGGTTTTCGGGGACGAGCAACCGCTGCCATCCCTCCTCGCTGAACCTTTATACTTAAAAACTACCCTGCGATCGGGTGTAGAAATCCGTCACCCCGGTACAGTTATAATCATGGGCGATGTCAACCCCGGCGGATCGATCGTCGCTGATGGCGATATATTAGTTTGGGGGAGTTTACGCGGTGTGGCCCATGCGGGATTCCGCGGCGATCGAGCGGCGCTAATCATGGCCCTGCGAATCGATTTAACTCAACTGAGGATCGCGGAATTGGTGGCACGGGCCCCGGCTTTAAATAGCGATCGCATAGAACCAGAAATCGCCTGTATCAGCGAAGGAGGAATCCGCATCATTGGGGCTTATAATTTTTCCAGAACCTACACCTTTAAAGATAAAGTGGGGTGGGTCGAAAAAAGGTGATCAGTAAACAGTGATCAGTAAACAGTGATTCAGTGACTGGTAAAAATAGCGATTAACTGCGTTGAAACGAAAAACTCTATAAAACTGATAGCTGATAACTGATAACTGATAACTGATAGCTGATAGCTGATAACTGATAACTGATAACTGATATAAATTATGGCTCGTGTAATTGTGGTGACATCGGGAAAGGGAGGAGTCGGTAAAACGACGGTAACGGCGAATCTAGGTTCAGCTTTATCTCAATTAGGCTGTCGAGTCGCCCTTGTCGATGCCGATTTCGGACTGAGAAATCTCGATTTATTGTTAGGATTAGAACAGCGTATCGTTTATACTGCCCTCGATGTGGTAGCGGGAGATTGTAGCCTTGATAAAGCTTTAGTTAAGGATAAAAGACAGGAAAATCTGGTTCTATTACCGGCGGCACAAAATCGTACAAAAGAGGCAATTACTGCCGATCAAATGAAGGATTTAGTCGCCCAATTGTCAAAAAGTTATGATTATGTATTGATTGATTGCCCGGCAGGAATTGAAATGGGTTTCCGCAATGCGATCGCTGCTGCCCAAGAAGCGATCATCGTTACTACCCCAGAAATGTCGGCGGTGAGAGATGCCGATCGCGTGGTAGGATTACTAGAAAGCGAGGATATTAAGGGTATTCGTCTGATTGTCAACCGGCTGCGGCCGGAAATGATCCAACTTAATCAGATGATCAGCGTCGAGGATATTCTCGACTTATTGGTAATTCCCCTGTTGGGGATTATTCCCGACGATCAAAGAATTATTATTTCCACTAATAAAGGAGAACCATTAGTATTAGAGGAGAAGACTTCTCTCCCCTCTATGGCCTTTAGAAACATTGCCCAACGTTTACAGGGTCGCGATGTGCCGTTTCTAGATTTAATGGCCGGTCAGGAAGGTTTTCTTACCCGTCTGCGTCGTCGCTTGTTTGGGCCTTAAACTCTCTCATCTCAACCCTTTAACCTACTATGAATGACCTGATCGATAAACTTCTAGCATGGCGCGGTTCGGGCAAAAGTGGCGACCAAGCTAAAAAACGCTTAAAACTTATTCTAGCCCATGATCGCGCCGATCTTAGTCCCGAAATTCTCGATATGATGCGTCAAGAAATCTTAGAAGTGGTCGGTCGTTATCTTGATATCGACACCGAGGAAACCGAGTTACTCTTAGAAAGTGACCAACGAACTACCGCCCTGATTGCTAATTTTCCGATTCGTCGCATCAAACGCCGTCCTTTAACCTAAAAATTGCCATGAAAACTCAACCGATCGAGCTTTGGCTTAGTCTAGCGGTCAGTCCCTTTCTTTTATCCTACTTGGGACTACGTTCTATTAATAATTGGTTGATAGAAGTCGGGAAAGACAGCGAGGAAATCTTTCGTGGCGATCGCTTGCCGCTGCTCAATATTCCCGATCAGTTACCGGTCAAAAGTGACCAATAATCCAAGAAAAAAGTCCTTTTGCCCCCTGAAAAGAGGCAAAAATAGCGAAATTTTTGTTAAAAATAGGAAAAAATGTGATTCTTTGGCATATAATCTCATTTTTGACAAACCGTAAAGAACTAATCCCGATATATCAGTAATCAGTGATCAGTTATCAGTTATCAATGATCAGATTTGAGTTTTCAGTGAATAGTATTAACGGGCAAGTTCTGAGCTTTCTTTTCACTGATGACTGATGACTGATGACTGTTTACTGATTACTGATTACTGATTACTGAAATTATGAGCGTCCTTGTCCCCTCGACCGAAACCGAACAGGATATTTTCCCCACTTCCAACCTGTTTCTGCAGCAAAGACTGAAATTAATCGAAGATTTATGGAAAGAAGTCTTGATCTCCGAATGTGGTCAAGAATTAGTCGATTTACTGGAATTACTGCGCCATCTCTGTTCTGAGGAAGGACAAGTGACCGATGATAGTGCGGAGGCAACGATCGCCAAAATGATCGAAGACTTGGAACTAGGGGAAGCGATCAAAGTTACCCGCGCTTTTGCCCTCTATTTCCAGTTAATAAATATAATCGAACAACACTACGAACAAAGGGATCAGCAACTACTGCGACGGACGGTGATCGGGGAAGAAAACGAAAGTCCCAAGGCTGAACCAACGCAAAAAAGCCTTTTAGCCACCATTGTCGGGGCCGATTGGCTAGAAAAAACCCTAAACGAGTCCGATCACTCCAGCCCAAAATCGGGGCTATTTCACTGGTTATTTCCCTATCTCAAACAGGTGAACGTCCCCCCCCAGGAAATTCAGCGTCTTCTCGATCAATTAGATATTCGTCTGGTTTTTACGGCCCACCCCACGGAAATTGTCCGTCATACCATTCGCATTAAACAGCGCCGCATTTCGGGCATTCTCGAAAAACTCGACCAAGCAGAAGAAATCTTTCGCAGTATGGGGTTAACTAACTCCAGAGAAGCACAGACAGTCACCAAACAGTTAAAAGAAGAAATACGTTTTTGGTGGCGAACAGATGAACTACACCAATTTAAACCCACCGTCGTCGATGAGGTGGATTATGCCCTTCACTACTTCGATGAAGTTCTCTTCGATTCCCTACCCCAGTTAACCCTGCGTCTGCAGCAAAGCCTACAATCCTCCTTTCCCCGTTTACAAGCGCCGAAAAATAACTTCTGTCGCTTCGGTTCTTGGGTGGGGGGCGATCGGGATGGCAATCCCTCCGTTACCCCCGAAGTCACTTGGAAAACCTGCTGTTATCAGCGCAATCTCGTTGTTAAAAAATATCTCGATGCTATTCGCGACCTGACCAGTATTTTAAGTGCCTCCCTGCACTGGTGTCACGTCTTGCCGGAGTTGCTGGACTCCCTGGACAGAGATAAACAGCAAATGCCCGAAATCTATAGCCAGTTAGCAATCCGCTACCGTCAGGAACCCTATCGCCTCAAATTGGCCTTTATTCAAAAACGTCTGGAAAATACCCGTGATCGCAATGATCGCCTTAATGACCCGGAAGAACGACAATTATTAACTAAACTCAACGAAACCAACATCTATCGCTCTGGTTCCGAGTTTTTAGCCGAATTACAGCTATTACAGCGCAGTCTCTTGCAAACCGGTCTTTCCTGTCAAGAACTCGATCAACTGATTGCCCAAGTGGAGATTTTTGGCTTTGTCCTGACTCAGTTAGATTTTCGGCAAGAATCCACCCGTCACGCCGAATGTATCGAAGAAATCGCGGCCTATCTCGGAGTTTTACCCAAACCCTACGGCCAATTAACCGAATCAGAAAAAATCGCCTGGTTAGTGGCGGAATTAAAAACCCGTCGGCCCTTAATTCCCCGGGAAATGCCCTTTTCGGAAAGAACCTGCGAAACCATTGAAACCCTGCGAGTTTTAAGAAGTCTGCAAGGGGAATTTGGTCTGGAAATCTGCCAAACCTACATTATCAGCATGACCAACGAGGCCAGCGATGTGCTAGAAGTGCTGTTATTAGCCCAAGAAGCTGGGTTATACGACCCCGCCACTAGCCGCAGTTCCCTCCGCATCGTTCCCCTCTTTGAAACCGTCGATGACCTCAAACACGCCCCCGGCATCATGCAGACTTTGTTTGAATTGCCCCTCTACCGGGCAGCCCTAGCCGGCGGTTACGACCATTTAGGGGCTTTAAACGGGGAGGAAGTGACCCCGGAACCGGCCATCCTCGAACCGGGTAATTTACAGGAGATTATGGTGGGTTACTCCGATAGTAACAAGGATTCCGGCTTTTTAAGCAGTAATTGGGAAATTCATAAGGCCCAGAAGGCTTTACAAAAAACTGCTAAACAATACGGCGTGGATCTACGTCTTTTTCATGGCCGGGGCGGTTCCGTCGGTCGCGGTGGGGGTCCGGCCTACGCCGCTATCCTCGCCCAACCCCGGGGAACTATTAACGGTCGCATTAAAATCACCGAACAAGGCGAGGTTTTAGCCTCGAAATACTCTTTACCGGAATTGGCCTTGTATAACCTCGAAACGGCCGTAACGGCAGTCATACAGGCAAGTTTACTGGGCAGTGGTTTTGATGATCTCGAACCCTGGAATCGCATCATGGAGGACTTGGCCACCCGTTCACGGCAAACCTATCGCAGTTTGATTTATGAAGAACCGGACTTTTTAGACTTCTTTCTGTCCGTAACTCCCATTCCTGAAATTAGTCTTTTACAGATTAGTTCCCGACCGGCGCGCCGGAAAAGTGGTCAACAGGATTTAACTACCCTGCGGGCAATTCCCTGGGTATTTAGTTGGACCCAAACCCGTTTTCTTTTACCTGCTTGGTATGGTTTAGGGACAGCTTTACAGATGTTTCTCGATGATTCTCCTAGCAGAAATTTGGAATTGTTACGCCATTTTTATCACAAGTGGCCTTTCTTCCAGATGGTGATTTCTAAGGCAGAAATGACTCTATCAAAGGTGGATTTACAGATGGCCTATCACTACGTCAGTGAACTTTCTAAACAGGAAGATCGAGAACGTTTTCAACGTCTGTTTGAAAGGATTAAAGAGGAATATAATCGCACTAGCGAGATTGTTCTCCAGATCACCGGCGAGAAACATTTATTAGATAATGATCCGAGCTTACAGCGCTCGGTGCAGTTACGCAACGGTTCGATCGTTCCCCTCGGTTTCCTACAGGTGTCTCTCCTCAAGCGTTTACGTCAATACAATAGTCAAGCTCAATCCGGTGTGATTCATTTCCGCTATTCTAAAGAGGAGTTATTAAGGGGCGCTTTAATGACGATTAATGGTATTGCCGCAGGGATGAGAAATACCGGTTGATTACAGATAATTAATGGTAGTTTTCGGGTGGTTATCTTGAAGGTAATCCACCCTATTTTTAAAATTTGTCAACTTTTTGTAGAACTTCTACTAAGTTGTTATTTTTAAAGGGAAAATCACCGTTAAAATTGGGCATTACTTCTGATTTTATCACTCAATCCCAGCTTTTGGGGGGTTCTATTGGCTAATATTAAGTAGCTGGTTATAATTAAATTAAAAATGGATTTTAGGTTCGATCCCCCCTGCCCCCCTTGATAAGGGGGGTGCCGATCCCCCCTTAGTCCCCCCTTTAATCCCCCCTTAATAAGGGGGGCATCTGA
>NZ_JADBUZ010000166.1:0-9878 GCF_020245305.1 Microcystis sp. M20BS1
ATATAATCCTAACTGTTCACTCCACAGATAACCCCGGTCATTGGGAGAAATGGCTTGATATTGTCCCCCAATTAGTCTAAATCCTTGCAATTCTAAAGTATTAGGATCGAACCAAAAATAATTAGGAGTGCGAAAGGTATTCTGATAGAGAATTTTCTTGTTATTGCGGTCAATATTGGCCGTAGAATCGGAGAGAATCTCGACAATTACATCCGGATATTTACCCTGTTCTCTCCAAACCACCCAACTTTTGCGGGGACGCTTTTCGGTATCTAAAACCACAAAAAAATCGGGACCCCAGAAATCACGTTTTTTTAGTTGTTCTTCGTTGTAGTAGATGGTTAGATTTCCCGAAGCGTAGTAATCACTCCTCTCGCGCCATAATAATTCTAGACAACTAAGGAGAATGATGATCTGTTGCAGGTGTAGATCACTTTCCAAGGGTGGTTCATCACTCCATAAATCTGTGGGGAGATAGGTGACATCTGGGATCATGTCTAGGGCTGTCATGACTTTTCCCGGTATTTTAGGATTGATTAATTGTAGCTTTTTCTCACAATTGCAGAGATAAGGCGGGCGGGATTTTAACCAATAACTTAATTCTATACCTTGACCGATCGCCGTTTCTAAACTAAAGCCTGACTGCAAATAATGATGGGAATTGGTTGCTCCTCACCTTGCAAGCGACGGCGATCTAACCAGTCCCGCATCTCATGTTGGCTGTATAATTTCTTCAGTTCGCTAAACAAAGCTTCTCCTGTCAGGCTACGGCGCTTAATCAGGTTTAACTCGCGCTTCAGTACAGTGGTAATCGGTTGGCGAAAGGCCTGTTCTAATAGGTTAACCTGCTTACGGATTTCTTCATCCTGAGTGGTTTTAAACAGCAGTCCCAATTCTCGCAAGATGTAGCGCTGTGCTTGAGTCAGAGAACGGCTGTACTCCCGTTCCGATTGGCGGTGCTGGACTTCTTGGGCAAATTTAATCTTGACTTGCATGACTGCTTGGTTGTAATTTTTGGGCAGCGGCAGTGCTGCTTCTTCTGGGTTAGTTTTGAGCATTCCTAAAATGCGGGCAGTATCTTTTGATATGATCTCTCCCTGTTCATCGAGCCAATATAATTGCTGGTAGCCCTTCCAATCTTTGCGGTTAGGGTAAGAAGCTTCACAGAAGACAATTATGCCCTTATTGAGAGAAAAGCGAGCCGTTCGGATGCCATGAGGCAGGTTAGCTATCCGTTCGTATTCAGCCGGATTTTCTCGCTGGATTTGTCTGAGAATTTCTTCCGCTTCATTGAGGTCGAGAAATTCTCCCTCATCTTCAAACAAACTTAATTGATGACTACCACTTTTTTCATAAATCGCATACATAGCCTCTTCGTTAAGCTGTTCCGTTGGGTCAAGAATTGCCGCATCCTCGCCGATGGTTTCATGAATTTCTTGAATGCGGTTTTTGAGTTTTTGCCGTAATCCTAGATTCCGCTCCAATCCCGTCTCTGGGAGAAAATTAAAGCCGTAAACCACATCATTCTCGCTGCCAATCCGATCAATCCGACCAAACCTTTGAATAAGTCGGACGGGATTCCAATGCAGGTCATAATTAATAATCAGGTTGCCATCTTGTAGGTTTAAACCTTCGGCTAAAACATCGGTAGCAATTAAAGTTTTGATTTCCGACTCTCCCGGGGTCAATTTATAGTATTTGTTGGCTTTGGGGGCAAATCTTCCCACTACCCGCGCCTTATCTTTATCGCCACTGTAGATGACTTCTAGATCGTCTCGATCGCCGTTAGGATTGAGGTTTTGATATAAGTAAGAGGCGGTATCAGCATACTGAGTAAAGATGAGGCACTTGCTATCTTGCAGCGGGGGTTTATTCAACCAGCTTTTAAGGGTTTGTAATTTCGCATCTTTGTCTGGAGTAATTGGCTCAACTAAGTGCAAAATTTTCTCTAGCAATTGGATGTCATGCTCAAGATGTTTCTGTAATATTGTGGCATCAAAATCAGCTATATCATACTTCCCAGATGCCTGACTCAAGGCATCGATAATGTCTTGTTCTTCCCCATTGTTTGGCTCATAGAGAATTGCCTGAGCTTCTTCTCCGGCGGGGATAATTCCTTGGCGTAAAGCTTCTCGAAAGCGTTGATGGACTTGCAGTAATTTCTTAACAGTTTGTTGGAAGGCATAAACGCTAGATTCAAAGCGTTTGAATAACAGAACTCGCATCAGTCCTCTTAGATTTGCTCCCCCAGTTTGTAAACTGAGTAATGGTTCTTGTTTGCGCTTATTTGGTAATACATAATTTCCCAAAACATAACGAGCATAGCAAAGTTCATTTTTACGAGGGTTAGCTGGTTGCTGTTGGCGAGATTTCCCTAAATATTGGCGCAGTTCTTGGTAAAGTCCTTGATAGGTATCTTCAATACTATATTCAATGGTTTGTAGTTCTCTTTTGGGAAAAAACTGATGCTTACCACCCACAATAACGTAAGCGCGTTGATTTCCGTTTAAATAATCCTTGAAATTGTCTGCATCTACGGGTTTATGAGTCTTGGCATCAAAGCCGTACCAGCGTAAAATGTGGTTGCGGGTGCGCCGGATCAAGATGTTAGATAACAAGTCAGGTAACTGTTTTTCTCCTTTCTCTACTAATCTAAAATACTCTTTTAGATCGGGCGGATCTATGGGAAAATCTGTCTTATCATCTTGATGAAAAAGCTTAATCTGATGGTAAATATCCCAAGCACTTTTATTGCGAGGAGTTGCTGTCAGGAAACAGCATTGTCTCCCGGCTGCTAAAAAGGCTTCGACGATTTTATATCTTTGGGTTGCGGCATTCCGCAGGTTATGACTTTCATCAATTAAGATAAAATCTCGATCTTTGTATTTAAAATCTTCTAATAAAACTCTGATGCCACTGGTTTCATCTTCCCGCAGCAATCCCATCGATAAAACGCGGGCGTTAAGTTGATAAATTTCGTTGTAGCGTTCCCACATTTCCACCAGTGGCGCTGGACAAATAATTAAGGGGCGGGCTTTTTCTACTTGTTCAAAGCGTTTGACAATGGCAGCACCAATGAAGCTTTTTCCTAGTCCTACCACATCGGAAACGAAACAACCCCCATACTCGCGGATGAGTTTAACTGCTTGGTTAACTGCTACTTTTTGAAAGTCTGCTAGTTTCTCGGTAATTTCGTTATCTATCATCATTTCGCTGGCAGTTTCTTCTGTCAATCGATCGCGCACGAGCATATAGAGAGTTTTCATATAGATGTCGTAGGGACGTACTGGCATCATCGCCCAAGACTGTTTTAAAGACTGCATCAGTGTTTCATCAAATTCTGTTGCTTCCTGCCAAAGTTGGTTAAACCATTCTGTTAAACTGGCATGATTTTCATTACCGTGAACGATAACATTAAGTTCGGTATTGTGGGAAATTCCTGATAAAGTAAGGTTAGAAGAACCAACGATAGCAAGGCCTTTTTCTTGACGTTCCAAAGGTTGTCCCTGCTGGTTATAAATTGTCCCGTAGTCGAAGATATAGGCTTTAGCATGGAGTCGCCCTTTAGTATAAACTCGCACCTGAAGGCGTTTTTCTTCAATCATTTGAACCAGATTTTTTACTAAGGTTTCTGCTTCATCTGTTTGGTCCATTAGTTCGACGCTGGAACGAATATTGTCGGCGGTTTCTGTTGCCATCTGCTTGCGTTCTGTCCGTTTGGGGTATTCTTGTGCTTCCAGATGGTTTTTAATTAGTTCTAAGCGGCGGTAGCCTTCTGCTAGTTGTTCGATGGTTTCCCTGCTGCTGGTGTTGCCAATCAGGAGGCGCATTTGTTGGATGGTGGCGAGACGAGTTGCGATCGCAGTAAAGCCGGAGAGGAAGAAGTAACCGACGGCAAAATGAGCGGCTTCTGAAGAGTGAAGAATTTGGTTGATGTTATCGACTAATTTTTGCTGGCGATTGTCGATGATGTCGTGGGTAGGCATAGTTCAATTTTTTAATTTTAGGGCTGTAACCAGTTTTCTATTACTAGATTAGAAATATTTTCAAAATGACGAGTATTATCGGTTACTAAAATATCCTGCCGAGAACGAGCAACGCTTGCGATTAAAGCATCTAACTGTCCTGTTGGTTTGCCAATTTTTCTAAGTTCAGATTGAATTTTGCCAAATTCGATTGCAGCTTGTTGATCAAAAGCTATTATCGGTAACTGGTTGGCAAATCTAGTTAATGTATCTAAGTTACGTTCTAGCTGAGTTGAGCAATAAACTCCTTTATATAGTTCCCCTAAGACTAAAGTGGACAGGTAAGATTCCTGATACTTAAGTCTAAAATGTGAAACGACCGTCAGATTCCCTTTGAGAATGGCAATACAGATGTTAGTATCCAGTAAATACATGAATTTTCGGCTTAATCATCGAATTTAATTTCCACACCTAGATCGGCCTGGCGTTCTTGGTCAATTTCAGAAAAAATATCATCGAGTTCTGGTTGATTTTTCCATACTCCAATAAGAGTTTCTAATTCTTCCCACAATAATTTTTTTTGAATTAAATTATCGGGGATTTCCAGAGAAATTTTTACGCCATTAGGAAGAGATAAATCCTCTAATAGCTCGATAGTATTGCCTTTGATAATTCCTTGTATTTTCATGGTAGTTTAGGATAAAGCTTGCTCAACTAAGACGGCAGTTTCACGATCTAGAATAGAGAGAGTTTTCTGAATTAATTCAATCGGTAATTGTAATGCTTGATAAGTTGTTTTTCCATATTTTTTTACTCCTAATTAATGGCATATTCTGTGAATTTTCGTTTAAATGGAGAGTGAAATCCGATAACAATATCTGTTTTAGGAATTCCTAGTTCAACTAACTTTTCAGCTACTGAAATTTCTGTGTTGTTCTGTTGAATATAAACTTTGTTGTTAATAATATCTAAATGTAAAAGACATCCATAAATCCAATGATTATTATGCCAACCAACTTGTACTAATAAATAATGTTTTCTCAGATCGTCAAAGATTATTTCTAGGGAAATTTCACTAGACTGCTGAATTTTAGCTTGTTCTTCAATTAGGGATTTAACTAATTCACTGTAGTTGATTGCCATTCTACGATCTCCTCTATTTCAGGGTTATAGACAATAATTTTGATTTGATGGTGTTGTAGGATTCTTTGAACAAAACGGCTATGACAAAACACTTCATAAGTATCATTAGGGATGGCTAAGTATAGGGTTCTATCAGGTTCAATTTCCGAAAGAGCAAAACGATAGTTAAGATATTGTCCAGAGGCTAAATGTAGTTCTGTAACAATTGAATCTCTTAAGAAACTTTTGATTTCAATGGCAACTTTTTCTCGTTCTTTTTGTGCTGCAATAACTTTTTCTGCTCCTAAGTCCACATAAAAGTTAACATCTTCAAACTCTAGGGTAAAAGGATCATGGGTAATCGTCCAACCTGCTTTTATGAGTGCATTTCGGACAGCATGGTGAAAGGTATCTTTAGCTGGCATATCCTGATTTTAGCAGGTTTTCCTAATTTTAGCATCTTGTAACAATCTTAAGGTTCACAATCCATACAATGCCGCTACTCTCTCATCTGACGACTGGTTTATTTACCTCTATTTTAACAGATTCGCTGTGATGATTTCAGATACCCGACTTCTTTAAGAAGTTGACTTCATTTGCTGCCAATACCTCGAAGATAGTCTTTATTAGTGGCTAAGTCCCCCGGTCCGCCATCGACACAACCAATATATTCTTTGGCTGCTTCATAGAATGAAATCGTTTTTTCTTCAGTGAGTTCTTTCTTCTCTGCCTTAAATTGCAAGAATTCAATAAAGTCGATTACTTCTTGCTGTTGTTGGGGAGTGAGGGCGTTTAGTTTTTCTAAGATGGTTTGTGAGTGAGTGGTTGCTGGTATCATGGGTTAATTCTCTTGGGGGTTTTTTTGAATGACTGAATTGAATAGTATGGTTGTAGTTAAGGATAACGCTATTGAAATAGAGCGTCAAGAAGAGTTAAAAGACTTCCTCCAAGAACAAGAACAACAAGTTCTTGAGCAATTCAAACCGGGTACATTCGGATGTCATGAGTTACTTGACAGAACAGCGATGGTTAGTGATTCCTTGGAGCGTTTTATTGTTTCCCATCCAGCTTGTGTACAAAACCCTGAATGGTACGCTCTAGCAAGACAAGCTGCTGAGGCTCTACATATTCTCTATCAAAAAGTTGGTGCAGTGCATCTCAAGGGAGACTAAGGTTTTGACTAGCAAGAGAGGTTAATAAAGAAATCGAAATTGTGTGATGATTTCAGATACCCGACTTCTTAAAGAATTCGGGTATCTAACCCCTTACAATCCATACAATGCCGCTACTCTCTCATCTATCTCTTTTTCCCATTCTTCACAGTTAACCCCTTTGGCATCTAAGCATTTTTGTACTAATTTGATGATGGGTTCTTTTTCAGATTCAGAAGCGGGAGGGATGGGGATTTTTTCAACATATTGACGTTTAAATCTTAAATGTCCCCCCAAAATCTGAGGGCTTAATTGATGATAATATTTTAATACCGTTAATGAATTAAGTACCCCCAGAAGATAAAGATCATAAACTGGAATCATAAAGGTTGTATCGTTAATATAAAGACCTTTTTCATCTAAGGAAAAACGTGACTCTTTTGCAATATCTGGAAAAACAATCTTAGGTTTTTCAAATTCCTTTGAATATTTTAATTGAGGTTGTTGTAATTCATACCATTTTTGTTTAGTTGCCCTATTTTCTAGTTGTTGGCGATAAGGCTTTAAGTGTTCAATAACAGATTTCAATTCGCTAATATCAACACCGTGATACATATACAATAAATATTTATCTTTATAATTGATCCGCCATTTTCTCACATCATCACCCACAGCTAAAGGTTTAATAATCTCTGCACTTTTAGTATCTTTAGCAATTAATTCTGCTCGTTTTGCACCATCAATCACAAAGGCTTTATTAAAACCAGTTTTAATACCATAATAAATTTTTTCATTGACGTATTCACCTAAAGGAATACCGGCTGCTGACATTTTATTGATTAAACTTGCCGTAGTAGAATCACTTAATAGCCAATTTTTACCATTTAAAGAATTATTAGGTAAAATTGTTCCCTGTTCATTAATAACAGTTTTAATATCAGGATAAGGTGACTCTAAAGATTTAACTTGAGTAAATTGAGTGTTTAATTTTATATCTGATTGCTTCTGAGCGAGAAAAATCATCACTAAAACAGCTGCACTTTCAAAAACTGGCAACTCCCCAAAATCGGTAATACTTCTCACCTGACAAGTATCAGCGATATGCTGTCTTAACTTCTCCCCATACTTTGCCCGAAACCACTTATTAGAAGAAATAAAAGCTAACATTCCCCCAGTTTTAAGTAATTGTAAAGCTCTCGCATAAAAGAAACAATATAAATCCGATGTTCCCGTATAAACTTCCGGGTAAACTTGCTTTAAAGTTGGTTTTAAATCCTTAATTAATTCCTGTCTCACATAGGGGGGATTTGCTACCTGAATATCAAAACCTCCCTCCGCTAATACCTCGGCAAACTCCACCACCCAATCAAACCCTTTTGAGATAGCTTCCTTATCACTCGCAATCACAGAAGCACTGCCATGGGTTAATAAAGCAATCTGTTTCTTAACCTCATTAATCTCCTGTTCAAGACTTTGTTTATCACTGCCTAAATGCGCTCTTAAATACTTCGCTTTAGCTTCCCTAAACCGATGGATAAACTCCTCGCGCACCATCCCAGAACCTTGGGGATTAGGAGCAGTTAGACTATCTCCTGTTTCGATTTTAAACTTCAAATTGGGTAGCGGTGGCGGATTGTCTCCCTCATATTCAACCGCTAAGGAAAGCCATAACCTTAAGCGAGCAATATTAACCGCAAAAGGATCGATGTCAACTCCATAGATATTGGTTTCAATAATCTCTAACTTGCGCTGATAAACCGTTTTGTAATCAATGCCTTTAGTGGCAAATAAACACTGACGCAAATCTAATAACTCATGCAACATTCCCAATAAATAAGCTCCACTTCCACAGGCAGGATCACAGACTTTGACCTGTTTTAAGGTTTCTAAAACTGCCTCTGGATTCTTTAAATTAATAGCATTATATTCGTCAACAAAAAGCTCAATCGCTTCTTTGTTTTCAGAAGTTAATTTACTGCTTAAATATCCCTTCAAAGCCTCCCGACACATAAAAGAAACTATCGGTTTAGGTGTGTAATAACTGCCTGATTCATGTCTCCCCGTGACTAATTCCTCAAACACTTTTCCCAACATTTCTGGGTCCACTGCTACCTCCACATCAAGGGGTGTACTCTCAGTTACAGTGAAATTAAAATTACTAAAAAGGCCCTGTAAGATAACATCGATCGCCTGATCGGGTACTATTATATTAGGATTGCGGTCATCCTCATCCTGTTCAAATAATCCCCCATTAAGATAGGGAACTGTGCCGATTATTTGCCGAAGAAAACCACCGTTATTGATACCAATAATATCCGTTTGTTGGGGATTATTCAGTCCCGTAAAAAACAGATGAGTCAAGCGATTATAATAAAAGTTTTTGTCCGAGGTGCTGTTATCATTCTGATAATCCTGCCATAAGGTTTCTAGATAGTCTGTTTGTTCGTTAAACTTCAGCCAACCTTTTTTCTGGATAAAAACAATAAACATCAGGCGATTAAACAGCTTCTGAGTAAATAGTCTTCTCTGGTCAGCATTAGGGATAGTTTTAGTAATTAATTGCTCAACTTTTTCAAAGACCGAGCGATACTGTTCAAAAAATTTCTTAGTAACTTTCTCAACATCAAAAGCTTCATCATGACGTTCCTGAATCGCTAAAGGAGACTCGGAACTAATATTATCTAAATCCAGTAAACTTAGGCGTTCTGTGGCGGTTCGTAACTGTTCCCCCGGACCCACTGTAATTCGCCGCAAGACTTGCCGTTTTTCTTGTTTGACATCATATTTAACATTGATAAAATGCCACCGTTCTTGGTGGAAATCAGAGAAAACAAAGAGAGTGTAGGGATGGTTTTTTAGCAGTTGAGTAACGACAAGACGCTCTAAATTGAGCAGCAGTTGCTTAGAGTTGAGACGAGCATAAATAACCTGAAAATCTTCCCCCCCAGAAGCTAATAAAATTGGATCTTCTGCTAATGCTTCTACTGCTTTATCTGGCCAATTGCGTCGGGACAGGGTTTGATTTTCTCGCTCGTAATTTAACTCAGACCAGAATAATTTTTTGAGCGCATCTAATCCTCTCAGGGATGAAAGAAGGTCATAAACTGACTGCCGAAGTTCAATATCACTCATAAGTTTTCTCACGACCTCTCATTTAGGTTTACTTTCTCTAGGTAGCTGATTATAAATCCCCCCTTGATCCCCCCTTAATCCCCCCTTAATAAGGGGGGTGTCGATCCCCCCTTGATCCCCCCTTAATAAGGGGGGTGTCTGATTTTAACATCTGACTACTTAGGACTTTTGCCACTTCAGTTAAATTGTATCGGGATCGATGCCTAATTCTCGCAATTTTTGTGCCAATTTTTCCTTGGCTTGTCGTTCCCTTTCTTTCTCTAAAAGAGCCTGTTCTTTTGCCTGTCGTTGCTCTAATTCCGCTTCTTGAGGAGTGGGGACTAATTGACCATCGGCGGTAAAATAACGCAGTTTCCGGTCAAATATGCCTAAATATAATCCTAACTGTTCACTCCACAGATAACCCCGGTCATTGGGAGAAATGGCTTGATATTGTCCCCCAATTAGTCTAAATCCTTGCAATTCTAAAGTATTAGGATCGAACCAAAAATAATTAGGAGTGCGAAAG
>NZ_JADBUZ010000167.1:0-28471 GCF_020245305.1 Microcystis sp. M20BS1
ATCAATCTCTCCACGGGTGCGGCTTCTGTTTTTGGTCCTTTTCCCACCATCAATCGGACTTTTCTCAATTTTGATGATGTCATCGGGACTAGCGGCAATGATACAATTATTGGCGATTTTCAAGCCAACATTCTCAACGGTAGTAGCGGGGATGATGTAATCAGTGCTGGTGGCGGTAACGATACTCTTGTGGGTGGTGCTGGGGCAGATACTCTCACTGGAGGAACAGGGACTAACACTTACATCTACAATTCGCCTTCTGAAGGAGCAGATTTGATCACTGATTTTATCTCTATTGATCGAATTCACTTAAGATCTTCTGGTTTTGCGGGATTATCTCGCGGTAGCCTCTCGGCTCGTCGCTACGGTGAAGGTAACTCCCTGGTTGCTGCCGCCGCTGCCGCCCTTTCTGCTGGGGCATCCTCTAATGCAGCAATTTTGGGTGTTGGCACGGCTGCTGGGGTACAGGTGTGGTACACCAATAATGCTTTTGATACCACCGTATTCGGTACAGGTGCTAACCTTCTGGCCACCTTAAGTTCTACCTCTACCACTCTGGCCACAGTCAACCAAAGCAACTTCAGTGTAATTGCCTAATATCTAAATTTTTCAATCTAAGGTAAGAGCTTGTACTGTTTCAGTACAAGCCTTTTTATTGGAATCCCATAGAGCTTTAACCAACTTCTGATAGGATAAACCGTGACAATGTAAAGAAATTTTTATGACTGTACTGACCGAAGGAATCGCGCCCCACGGTGGGCAATTAATTAATCGTATTGCTACCGCTGCCGAAAAAGCCGAATTTCTGGCCCTAGCTGAAAAACTACCGCGAGTTTCCTTAGATGAACGAGCGCTCTCGGATTTAGTTATGATTGCTATTGGTGGTTTCAGTCCCCTCAAAGGCTTTATGGAACAGGACGACTACGAAAAAGTCGTCGATGATATGCGTCTAATCAATGGTTTACCCTGGGCAATTCCCGTGACTCTTTCCGTTAGCGAAGAAGTGGCGGATCCCCTCAAAGAAGGCAACTGGATTCGTTTAGATGACAGCGAAGGCAACTTTGTCGGAGTCCTAGAACTAACCCAAAAATACCGTTACAATAAGGCCCACGAAGCAGTTAACGTCTATCGTACCGACGACCAGAAACACCCCGGGGTAAAAGTCCTCTACGAACAGGGAGAAATTAACCTCGCAGGTCCGATTTGGTTACTTCAGCGCGATCCTCATCCCCAGTTTCCCAAATATCAGATCGATCCTCTGCAATCGCGCAAAATGTTCCACGAAAAAGCTTGGAAAACCATTGTCGGTTTCCAAACCCGTAATCCCATCCACCGGGCCCACGAATACATTCAAAAATGCGCCCTAGAAGTGGTAGATGGTTTATTCTTGCATCCCCTTGTCGGCGCTACCAAAAGCGATGATGTACCGGCCGATGTGCGGATGCGTTGCTATGAGATCATGATGGATAAATACTTCCCCCAAGATCGCGTTATTCTAGCTATCAACCCCTCAGCTATGCGTTATGCGGGCCCCCGGGAAGCAATTTTCCACGCTATTATCCGTAAAAACTACGGTTGTACCCATTTTATCGTCGGTCGTGACCATGCCGGAGTCGGGGACTACTACGGAACCTACGATGCTCAGTATATCTTTGATGAGTTCGAGCCTGGGGAATTGGGAATCGTGCCAATGAAGTTTGAACACGCTTTCTACTGTACCCGCACTTCGGGAATGGCAACCACCAAAACTAGCCCCAGTTTACCGGAAGAAAGAATCCACCTTTCGGGAACCAAAGTCCGGGAACTGCTGCGTAAAGGAGAATTACCACCTCCGGAATTCTCCCGTCCAGAAGTGGCTGCCGAATTAATCCGGGCTATGCAAGGATCATGAACATAACTAGGCGAGAATTGATCCAGCAGACAGGTTGGGGGTTGCTGACTTTGGCGATTAGTCAAGGGACAGTTAACCGTCATTTGGCTGCTCTCGCCGCCCCTAATCCCCGAAAATTGGCTCTTTTAGTCGGTATTGACCAGTATGGGGCGAATATTCCGCCGCTGCCCGGCTGTCTTACCGATGTGGAGTTACAAAAAGACCTTCTCCGTTATCGTTTTGGTTTTCAGGATGCTGATATAGTGACTTTAACGGGACAAAAAGCCAGTGGAGAAGCGATCAAATCGGCTTTTTTAGAACACCTGATCGCCCAAGCCAGGTTGGGGGATGTGGTCATTTTTCACTTTAGCGGTTATGGCAGTCTTGGGGACCGAAAAGAGGTTTTTATTACTGCTGATGGGGCAGAAAATGCTTTACTTAAGGAAAATATCCTGCTGATGGCTCGCTGTCTAGCTACGGATAAGTTTAGCTTGGTTTTTGATAGTAGTCATCTCCCCCAACCTCAGCCCTATCTCGGTAATCTCCGCGTTCGTTCCTATCCCGAAAGCCTTACTAATCTTAACCCCGCCGAGTTAACTTTCGCTGCCGATATTAAAACCCGTTTTAACCTCAAAAATAAGCCTAGTAACGGCGTTATTCTCGCTGCCGCTAAACCGGAGCAAATCGCCCTGGAATTGAGCGGTAATAGCCCCAATGCTGGCTTATTCACCTATGATCTCACCCAGTATCTCTGGCAAGCTTGCCCCAGTCCGACAATTGCGATCGCTTTTCCCCATCTCCGTAATCTCGTCGCTAGTCACAGCAGTCAACAACAGCAACCGGCAATCCTGACCAGTAATCAAAAAAATAATTCTGCCCCGCCCTATCATACAACGTCAGAAACGTCAAGGGGTGGGGCGGCAATTGTTACAAATCTTATTGATGAACGCACCCTAGAAGTCAATCTGGTGGGCCTGCCCTTAGAAATCCTGGAAAATTACGGAATTAACTCCTGTTTGAGCTTTATTGAGGCGACTGGGGAGGAAATCAGCCTACAAATTCTCTCCCGTCAGGGTTTAAAAGCGAAAGCGCAATTATTATCCCCGGCTGCTTCCCTAGAAATAGGACAGATTCTACAGGAAAAATTGCGGGTTTTTCCCAGTCAAATCGGTTTAATCGTCGGTTTGGATAGTAATTTAACCCGGATTGAACGGGTAGATGCCACCAGCACCTTTGCCGGTTTGCCCGATGTGGCCGCCGTGGTTAACATTGGTGAACAAACGGTAGATTGTCTCTTAAGTCGAGTTGGTAGCGAAGAAACTGGCAATTATCAGTTATTATCTGCCAATGGCTCCCTAATTATCGGTAGTTTAGGGGCGGCCAACGAAGCAATTAAATCAGGAATCAAACGACTGCAATCCCAACTAGAAACCCTGCTGGCCTGCAAATTGTGGCACTTGTTGATCAATCAAGAATCCTCTGGTTTAGCCGTCATTGTCACCCTAGAAAGCCTCGATCAAACCTATATCTCCACGGTACAAACCCAAAAAATTGTGGGTAGCAGGGGGACTAATACCGCTAAAAATGACTTAATTCTGCCCGTCGGGACGGAAATTCGCTATCAAATTGAGAATCAAGAAGAACAACCCCTCTACGCAATGATCCTTGTCCTCAACAGCGATCGCCAACCGCTTTTATACTGTTCCCGTCCGGAAAACCCCGATAATTTCAGCAATTCTAGCCCATTAGCCCCCTTTGTCGTGGCGGCCAAAACCAAGGCCACCATCCCCAATTCCGGCCAAGGGCATTGGAAAATTAGTCAACCCAAGGGCATCAGAGAGAATATACTGATCCTCAGTCGCCATCCTTTCCCGAAAACCTTGACCCTTCTCAATGCCACTCAAAGCCTCAAGGGAGAAGCCAG
Source organism: Microcystis sp. M20BS1 (assembly GCF_020245305.1). Classification (NCBI taxonomy): domain Bacteria; kingdom Bacillati; phylum Cyanobacteriota; class Cyanophyceae; order Chroococcales; family Microcystaceae; genus Microcystis; species Microcystis sp. M20BS1. The sequence goes on from NZ_JADBUZ010000167.1 coordinate 3,795, forward strand.
CCCACTGCTCACCCTGACTAACCCCCTAGAAATAGCCAGAGCTTTCTGGACCGATCTAAAATTAGATTTAGGCTTAAAAATGGATAATTCTGGCAGTGTAATTGATGAATACGCCTTTGATCTGGGAACTTGGTCAGGTTTCCGGTTTATCTATCAGGTTATGGACTAAATCGATAGAATAATTCTTATGGAATCCTTGAAAAGAAAAGGTTAAAATCCTAACACAGCTACCCCTAAATTTCCCGATGAATCTTCTGCCCCGGACGACCCAAAGCCGCCTCAAAAAAATCCCACAAATTCCCAGCGTTTGGGAAGGAGATCGTCGTGCTTTATCCTTATCCGAGAGAATGCCCCGGGCCACCCTAGAACCAAATCAAGAAAGCGGTGGCGAGTGCGTGATCTGGGTGGACGGCAGCGAGGGCTGTGTACGCGCTATGGAAGTAGTTTCCCCCGAAACCGGACCAGAGGCCATGGTGAGAACCTTAATCCGCGCCATCGAAACACCGCAAAGTCCCGCCCGGCCAGCGAGACCGAAAAAAATTATCGTCCGCGATCGAGAAACACAGTTTTTTCTGCGTGGGGTACTACAAGATCTCGATATCACCATCGATTATGTCCCCAATTTGCCCCTGATCGATGATCTCTTTCGTGGGTTCGAGGAGTTCCAAAATAACCGTCCCCCGGCAATTCCCCCCGCTTGGCAGTCCGCTTTAGTGAAAACTGCTCACGAAATTTGGAAAGCTGAACCCTGGTCCTCTTTGGCTGATTACGATATCTTGGAAATTAAGATCGATCGCCCCGATTTCCCGAATCTTTACGCCTGTATCATGGGAATGCTCGGTCGGGAATACGGAGTCATTCTCTATCGTTCCCTAGTATCCCTCAAACAATTCCGGCAGGCCGCTTTAGAAGAAAAATCGATGGAAAGATTAGAAAAAGCCTTTCTTTCCCAAGATTGCTGGTTTTTAAGCTACGAATTGGCCGATGATGATGAGGACGATGATGAGGATGACTACGATCTGGCCTCGGCTGCCCCTTCCCAGATTCATCCAGTTTTCGGCAGCGTGCATCCCTACGAAGGTATTCGCCCCTACTTGGATGAAGAAGAAGCCATCACGGTATATTTGGCTTTAATAGCTCTGTTGCGCTTTTTTAAAGGCAATCAATCCGCTTTATCCGAAGAACCGATCGGAGAATTACAGCGTCGTTTTCGCATTCCCCTCGATCCCGAACAAGCAAAAGGGGAAACCGTGGCCGTGACGGTGGCTACGATGCCCGATCTATGTGCGGAATTTATGCAACTCTTAGAGGAGGAGGACGACGATGAGGATGATGATGAGGAAGAATCCGTACTCAAGGAAAATCTAGTCCCTGATAATGCACATCTGAGTCTGGGAATGGTTCCCTGGCAATTATTAGATAAAATTCGCAGTCGTCCGAAAATCCATTATCAACCCCAATCCGTACCCACAAAAGGGGAGGGTTTCCCCGTGGTGATGATCCAGACCTCCCGACCGAAAGCCAAGGAAATTATCGAAAAAATCGAACAAGCTGGCGGTTTGGAGGCTATTGGTTTTAACCCCGGCGAAGATCCCCTAGAAGATACCCGTTATGATCTGGGGATTCTGAAAATGGCTAATGGGGACCTCTATCTCTTTGGGGAATTCGAGCAAGATGATCCCGACCACCGTAATGCTCGCCGCAATTGGCAAAAACGCATCAAAAATACCGAGGGTTATTGTGGTTTGATTATTGCCATGGGGGTAACGGGTTCCTCCTGCGGTAATCCCCAATTAAACGATATGTTAGCCCTCTACGAGGCAAAATCGATCGATAGTAAAGATTTAGACTTGGGAGTTTTGACTCTTATGCCTCACTTTGGTTAATTTTAACGGAGGCAGGGGGCAGAGGGCAGGCTTCGGGCATTACCCAAGCGCCTAAGAGAAGTTGTATCCCTAACAATGGAACAATCAAACTAGGGTCCCTGTGAGGTGAAAGTCTCATGCACGGTTCTGAAGGGGGGGGGATGGAGGCGACTCCATTCCCGACCCCTAACACGCCAGCTTGAGAATATTCTTGTCACCCCATCAGGAATCCACTAAACAAAGAAGTTGGAAACAGGGATATTACCGAGAGCGGGTAATGTGCCGATAATGCCTGTAACGTTAACCAGTAAGTCATTGGCACTTTGGAAACCAGCAACATTATCATTGACAATAATATAGTTTCCGGCTATCCCAGCAGTGGTTACTTGGACCAGGGCCGCGCCATTAATACCAAGTGCTTGGTTTCCAGCTAAGGCACCATTGGCATCGGTAAAAACAGCATTCACGACATTGGTTAAAGTGGTAGCCGCAGAATTGGCAGCACGACTAAAGGCAGCGGGGGCAGGCAGCACACCTCCTGTGGCACTGAGCAAATCAATTTTGTCGGAGTTGATCGCAAAATCAGTGATCCGGTCAGGGTTAGCGACAGTAGATTGGGAAAATTGGAAGAGGAAGACATCGTTTCCTGCTCCCCCCGTCAAGGTATCGAGTCCAGCACCACCATTAAGGGTATCATTGCCCCCAGAACCGTTGAGAAGGTTATTGGCCGTGTTGCCCGTGATCACGTTATTACCTGCGTTACCAGTACCGTTAATGGCGGCTGCTCCCGTCAGTGTCAGGTTTTCCACATTTGCGGGTAAAGTCGTGGTGACAGCGGCTGTGAGAGTATCGGTTATCGTCGTGGTAGCTGCCGTCTGCGTACCAAGAGCAGCATTAGTAGGGGAAGACAGAGTTAGAGTAAAGGTCTCATCTGCTTCATTAAGGGAATCATTGAGAATGGGAATATTGATGACTTGACTAGTAACATTAGGGGCAAAGGTTAGAGTTCCAATGGTGTCGGTGTAATCCGATCCCGCGGTTGCTGTACCGTTAGCAGTAGCATAGTTAACGCTGACGGTTTGGTTGCTTGCTTGGGAAAGAGTGACGGTGTAGGGGGCATTTTGAGAAGTGGTCAAACCCTCAACAATGGTCTGACTCCTGGGGTTAAGTGTAATCGTGGGTAATTGATAGTTGCCAAAATTAACATCAGTCAATTTTTCCCCTACTTTCAAGATCAAAGCGTAGGGGGTGCTAGGGGAGGTTTGGAGCCAGCCTGTTTGATTCACTTCTCGGATGGCATATTCTCCCGGTCCCAAGTTGGTAAAGCTGTATTTGCCGTTAGCGTCAGTAACTGTGGAAAGTTCCCAAGGATCTAGTGTTCCATTGGCAACACTATCAATGTAAATTGTCCAACCGGCTAGGGCTTTTTCACCTGCATCCCAGATGCCATTGGCATTTAAATCTTCCCATTTACTGCCTTCGATGCTTCCAAGTGGAGCTGCGCTTTGAAGTAGAGTTGCTATGTTTCCATTTTGAAATTCACTTTGCAGTGCCAAGTCCGCTGCCTGCTTTGCTCCCAGCAAGAAGGTTTTATCCCCCGTCACCAGAAAATCAAAAGCCGCCCCATTCAAAAACGCACCTTCCACAATACCAAATTCTCGTGCTATTGCGAAGGCGTTTGCCACTGCGTCGGGATTTTCTTTCGCTAGGGTTTCTAAGGAAATAAACTCCTTGGGAAAAGGGACAGGCTCGGGATCAGGTGTAGGCTCTATAATATCTATCGGTGAAATATCTATAGATGATACAGTTGTGGACTTGGTCAATGTAGTCAAAAATGTGGTTGTTTGAAACAGAGATTCGCCCTTGCCAACTCGCCAACTGTCGGCAAACGTTGTATGTATTGTTTGAACAGAGGGATTAGGACCTAAGTTTGTGCCATCACGCAGAGCAAAATCATTGCTGCTATCACCATCGCCATTACCTAAAAGCCCTTGTAGCGAGCCAGCGCGATCATCAGAAGGATTGACAAAAACATCAACGTAGCTTCCATTGTCCGAGGCGATGACGACATCGTTGTCCTCGGCTGTGGAGAAATTACCGTCTAGTCCGGCATAGGTGAAGGTGTACTGATTCCCTGATCGCTGGATTCTCGTGTTACCAAACAATGCACTGCCGCCACTGCTTAGATTATACGTTGCTCCATCAACTTTTAATTCTTGGCCAATGGCAAGCTCTGAATCATAAACAAAAGTTTTGCCGTCTAGTCTGATCGCAAAGGCTGTATTAACAGAAACTTGAGCACCTGTGTACCAAGGTTTTTGAACGGTTTGCACTTGAAAATCATCAGTTAGAGACTTGACATAAATGAACGTTCCAACTGCTTGCAAATCATAGGGTTTGCCATCAAAGGTAGAAAGATGCACATCACCCCAGCCGTGGCCTTGACCAACTACCGGGCGGGAGGTAAAAAAGATCGAGAAATCTTGACCTGTAGAAACCGGAGCAGAGCCGAGTGTACCATTAACGAAAACATTAAAACTGGTGTCCCACGGGGAAATACTCCACGATGGAAGATAAATTTGCTCTATGTACTCTACAGCACCAGCGCCAGTGATCAAATCCACGCCAGCGCCACCAGCAACAGCGTCAGTGCCGACAAAGCTAGACCCACCAAACCATGCGGCATTAAACGCAGTATAAATCGTGCCTGTGGTCGTTCCTTGTAGATAAACATCTAAGTTGGCGTCTGTATCAGTAGTGCTAGGTGTTCCCGTCCAGACCAAGGTAACTTTAGCAGATGAACTGGGACGGCGAGATATCCTGCCCAGGTTTACCGATATGCCCCGGAATGTATCTTCTGCTAGAAAATAGCTTAGAGATAGGTTGCCAAAACTTGCGTTTCCTAGGGCTTCTGCAAAGGTAAATGCACTAGGGTTTAAGCTATTTATAGGAACAAATGGACTGGTATTGGCTATATCTGTTGGTTCCCAGAGATTTGGATTCACTGAGCCAAAGCCATTTTGTGATGTGTGTATAAGTAACCCTTTTTCTGTGGAATCAAGAGTTCTAATAACGGTATCGTTTACGGCAGCAGTATATGGGGCTACGGAGTTAACGCCACCAAGTGAATTGCCTGCGATCGGTGTGTAAGGTGTATTGGTCGTCCAAGTGGCTGAGAAAAGTATATCTTTAAAGCGAGATCTGAAGTTAGGAGACCAGAGTGGTGAAAATGCAGTTTTTGCATTTTCATAGAGAAAGTTATCTTTATTGTCTTGAACCATTAATAGGTTTTGAGACCACAACAAATTCAATGGTGTAATAGGCATAGTGGTAAAAGTCTTGAACGCTTCATACACCATATCTTAATCATTCGCTTGCGCCAAATCAATAAGCAAAAATACTGAATTATCTGTAGCAGAAATGTTGAATTTGTACATAAAACTTTACATACAAACTAATGAGAACAGGCGTTCGCTTAGAGAGATTAAATTTCCCTCTTGGGATAAAATTAAGTTAACATAGCGCAGTTTATTAAGTAAAGTATTCCCATATATTTGAGGAATTTGCCTAAACTGTAAAATCTAATATACGATTAATATAGAACCAGTTTCAGTATCTAGGAGCATCACTAATTTCATCTGATGATAGGCCGACATCCAAAACAATTTGCTGGTCAAAGTCGAGCGAAGTGGACTCTGATCTAAGCCGAAAAGTCGAGACGTTGAATCGATAGCATATATTAGTTCGTGATTTAAGCTTAAATAAATCTGATTAAATGCTTGATAATCTCGGTTTTTACTGGCTTTAGAGAAAGTAGATAAGTCCACAGCTATCCCTTGATGATTTAGTCGAAAAAACAAATCTCGTAAGCTGCCGAGACTTTTATCGAAAATTAGATGAAGCCAGATAAGTACAAAGAGCCTTGTATTGAGAACGGGATAGTCATTTTTCGGTAGTCTTTTTAAGATTGTCTTGACAATTCCCGCAAAAGGCTTTAGCATCATGATAATAATAATTATCAGTTAGATGCGACTATAATATCATATTTTAGCTGCTTTTTTGCTTTATTAAGCTATCATTCAACAGTTCTGTATTTCTGTATGGGGGAAGTCCAGTTATTAAACTGGGCTGTTGGTGATTTGAGAGATGAATCTTCTTTTCTGGTATTTTTAAAACCTAGAGCCAAACTAACTTTTGCATCTGATGCACAGTTGGCATTCATACCTTGATTCAGCAACGCCTTAACTTGTACAAGTGTATGAACAGATGCCTGTAAGCATCCCACCGAAAAACTAATACGCTCTGGGGTTGGGATGGAGTGATAAAATCGGAAATAACGCCCAGTTTTAGCCGAGAGTTTCCCTTTAAAAATCACAACTCAGTAGATTGACAAAAATTGAGCTGCAGCCTCAGTTCTGATCACCGATCACTGAAATCCCTAAAATTAAGCGATAATGTAAAGTAAAGTCAAACTTTCTGGACAAATTCTTATTATGGTGTTATTCGGATTCGGAAAAAAAGTAACTTTGCCCACAGCAAGGGAAGCACTACCCGGGCGATCGGAAAAAATGCCCGTACCTAGCACCCACTACGTTAACGGTCATCCTTTGCAGCCCCCCTTCCCTGGCGGTATGGAAAGCGCAATGTTCGGTTTAGGCTGTTTTTGGGGAGCAGAGCGCAAATTTTGGCAATTAGAAGGTGTTTACACCACGGCCGTAGGTTATGCGGCTGGTATCACCCATAATCCCACCTATCAGGAAGTGTGTACCGGCATGACTGGACATAATGAAGTGGTCTTAGTGGTCTATGATCCCAGTGTGATTTCCTACGAACAACTGTTAAAGGTTTTCTGGGAAAGTCATAATCCCACCCAAGGAATGCGTCAGGGTAATGATACGGGAACTCAGTATCGATCGGGTATCTATACCTATAGTCCCCAGCAAAAGCAATTAGCGGAAAAATCTCGATCGATCTATCAAGAAGCTCTCAATAAAGCGGGCCATGGTCAAATTACCACGGAAATTATCGACGCACCTGAATTTTATTATGCTGAAGTTTATCATCAGCAGTATTTAGCGAAAAACCCCGGCGGTTACTGCGGTTTAGGGGGAACGAAAGTGGAATGTCCGATCGCTCTTGATCTGAAGTTAAATTAAGTAGGGTTAGGAGTCAGTTATCAGTTATCAGTTATCAGTTATAATTTAGAATGTAGGTTCGGTTGAAGCATGAAACCCAACCCCCGATTATGTTACGCTACCGCTAACCCATCCTACCAATAATTGTGCCTCCCTACTTATCATTTATCATTCATAATTTAGATCATAAAATATCTTTTCTTTTTTGCAACCAATAGGTAAGGAGAAAATAAATAAGGGAATGAAGAATTAAAACTCCCCAATTCAATAACAAATTATTGATAGATAATTGATAAACTTGATTGACATCCTCAAAGGGTAAAGGGATATTAAAAGTATTTTGTTCTTTCGCTTCTGCAATCATAGCTTCCACCTCTACTAATACCCCGTAGGCAGCAATTGACCAGCGACTAATCATCAACCATGATAGATATTTCCCCAGACCTTCTAAGCTAAATAATACCCCAGCAAAGATAATCTGAGGGATTAAAATTAAAGGTAAGGCGCTATTTGCTTGGGTGATGTTATTAACCCCAGCAGAAATTAATAAACCGAGATTAATCGCCGCAAATATAGTTAAAAATGTGGTAATAAAACAACCAATTAACCAGGTCATTAATTCCGGTTGCGGGTCAGTAAATCCCCAAAATATCACGCAGGTAATTACAATTGTTTGCAGAAAAACTAAGGCTGCTAAAACCAGAATTTTTGAGAATAAATAGGGTAATAATCCCAGATTAACTAATCTTTCTCGCTGATAAATGGCTGATTCTTTGACAATTTCCTGTAGGGAACAGGCAAAACCTACCCACAATTCCGCGCAGGTAAAAACAAAGAGAGTTTTTAAGGCTAAAGTTGCCGATTCGATAGCCTGATCAAAACTGGGATTATCTCTCAAAAATAAAGGATCTTTGTCCCCTAAAACCATGGCCATTAAAAAAATTCCGATCGGGGCGGTTAATAGGTATAAAATTAAACTAAATTGATCACGGATAATTAACTGGCTATAGCGTTGACATAAAACCTGTAGTTGCGACCAAAAAGATTGTTGAACCTGTTGCGGTTTACTATGATTTTGCTGAAATATTTTACCGATTCTTGCTTCAATATTATTTTTGTAGTAGTCGGATTTTTGGAAACGTTGGCATTCTTGCTCAACTTTTTCGCTAGTTTCCAGATGAATATAAATATCGGCAAAATCCCCCTGAGGTAAAGAGAAAAAATTTAAGGCCTCCCCCGGAGAACCAAAATAACATAAATTGCCCCCTTGACCGAGAAAAACTAATCGATCGCAGAGATTGATATTATTAGTAGCATGGGTGACTAGGAGAATTGTTCTGCCTTCTTTGGCCAATTTTGCCAGCAATTCCATCATCTTTTTATCTAAACCGGGGTCTAATCCCGAGGTGGGTTCATCTAAAAAGAATAATTTGGGATTAGCTAATAATTCTACCGCAATACTCACCCTTTTTAATTGACCACCGCTTAAGTCTTTGACTAAAGTATTTCTTCTTTCTAATAATTCCACCTGCTGCAGGGTTTTCTCGATCACTTCTTGGCAATTAATATCCGGAGGTAGCCTTAATTTAGAAGCGTAATATAACACTTCTCCCACGGTTAAATCCCTGTGAACGATATCGTATTGGGGAACATAACCGATTTGGGTGCGATAGATATTAAAATTCTGGCGCAGCTCTTCCCCATTCAGATAAACAGTTCCCGAGGTGGTGGGTTCAATTCCTAATAAAGTCTTTAAGAAAGTCGATTTTCCCGCACCACTTCCCCCGACAATTGCCACTAATTGACTCGGTTCGATCGGTAAGGAGATATGATTGAGAATTATCAAAGGTCGTTTCTTTTTATCCCGCACCATCCTGACGATATTTTCGGCATCCAGACGGATATTATCCCCTGTATCTAATAAAACCAATTCATCTCCCTGCAAACGAAAACTATAGGGTCCGATTCTCACCGTACAACCGTTGGCTAAAATGGCACTACCCGATACTTTTTGTCCGTCGATAAAGACTCCATTAGTGCTTTTGTCGTGGAGAATATAACGATTTTGGTTATCGCTATCGATAATCGCGTGTTGTCGGGAAATTGTCGGAGCGTCTAAAACCACAGTGGCAGCATTATCTCGTCCTAAAACTACACTGCGATTGCTTAGGGAAACCGATTTAAAAGCTAAAGGTGGGCTTTTTACCTGTTGGTTAGGATGATAATAGGTAATCTTGACCGAATTTTTGACATCTTGACCGATATTAATCTCATCCCCATTTCGTAAAAGATAGCCCTCTTTGGGAGTAATGACGCGATTATTGATAAAAAGTTGATTGGAACTAGGATTAGTCCCGTCTCCATCGTAGATATAGTAATCATCTCCCTGACGACGAAAACAAGCTTGGACTCGACTCACCACCGTCCAGTGTTGGGGAACAACTAAATCCACCTGTTGACCATCCCGTCCCAATTTATAATTAGGACGACTCAGATTAATAGAAGGGAGAATTTCTCCCTGATTGTTAAGAATAATGTAGGGTTCTTGACTAATAACCGTTTTAATGTTAAGAGAATTGGTCATAAAAATTTGATCGGTAGATGGCGTTCGCGGGGGACGGTAAGAAGTTAAGATAGAATTAATGTCTCGATCGCTACTGTTAACCTCAGAGTCTGGAACGAACTCTAGAGATCATCTTAGTAAAACTTCTTAGGATCGATCGAGCTTGTCTAAATTCCTATTCCTAAGACCTATCCACAGGTTATCGTGCTGTTAGACGATGGTTACAACTCCTATTTCTCCTACCGCCAAGGTTTCTAAAGTCGAAGGTATCAAAGAACGCAGTAATTATCTACGAGAACCTTTGGCCAGTGAACTCCTCGAAGATACAACCCATTTTACCGATGCGGCGGTGCAGATCCTCAAATTTCACGGTTCCTATCAACAGGATAATCGCGACAATAGAGCCAAAGGTCAAGAAAAAGACTATCAAATGATGTTGCGTACCCGCAGTCCGGGGGGGTTTATTCCCGCGCAACTATATCTTACCCTCGATAGTTTGTCCGATCGCTACGGTAACGGCACTTTACGCGTGACAACTCGCCAAGGCTTCCAATTACACGGCATTTTAAAGAAAAATCTCAAAGCTACCCTCGGGGAAATTATCCGCAGTATGGGATCCACTTTAGCGGCCTGTGGTGATGTTAACCGCAATGTCACTGCACCGCCAGCCCCCTACAAAAATCGCCCCGAATACGGCTATGCTTGGGAATATGCCAATAATATCGCCGATTTGCTCACTCCCCAAACTGGAGCTTACTACGAAATTTGGCTCGATGGCGAAAAAGTGATCAGTGCAGAAGAAGCGCCAGAAGTCAAGACCGCGAGACAAAAAGATACAAATGGGATTAACAAAAACGATCCCATCGAACCGATCTACGGTCAACATTATATGCCCCGTAAGTTCAAGATCGGTGTCACCGTGCCGGGAGACAACTCCATCGATATCTACACCAATGACCTCGGTTTGGTGGTGATTACCGATGCAAACGGGGAATTGCGAGGTTTTAACATCCTTGCGGGGGGTGGACTGGGAAGGACCCACAATAAGGAGGAAACTTTCCCCAGAATGGCCGATGCGATCGGTTATGTGGACAAAGAAGATGTGTACGATCTGGTAAAAGCGATCGTGGCAACTCAAAGAGATTACGGCGATCGCGGCGATCGTCGTCATGCGAGAATGAAATATATCCTCGAAGAATGGGGAGTAGAAAAATTCCGCAGCACTGTTGAGGGTTATTTCGGCCAAAAAATTGCCCCCTACCAACCCCTCCCCGATTGGAAATATCAAGACTTTTTGGGATGGAATGAACAGGGAGACGGAAAATTATTTTTTGGTCTTCATGTGGAGAATGGCCGGGTCAAAAATGAAGGCAGTTTTCAGCTAAAAACCGCTTTAAAAGTGATTATCGAGCGTTTTGAGCTACCCATGCGCTTGACGGCTAACCATAATATCATTCTCTACGAAATTGAACCCAAGGATCAGCAAGCGATCGAGGCGATCCTGAAAGAACACGGAATTATCACTAATCCCGCCGAAATTGACCCTTTAACTCGTTATGCCATGGCCTGTCCCGCTTGGCCCACCTGTGGATTAGCGATTACTGAGTCAGAAAGAATTTTACCCAGCGTGATTGAACGCATTCGCACCCTGCTTAATCGCTTAGGATTAAGCAAAGAGGAATTTGTCATCCGCATGACAGGATGTCCTAATGGCTGCGCGCGTCCCTATATGGCAGAATTAGGATTTGTGGGTAGCGCTCCCAATTCCTACCAACTCTGGTTAGGGGGAACAGCCGATCAAACTCGACTAGCGCGTCCCTATTTGGATAAAATGGCGATCGATGATCTAGAAAAGGTCTTAGAACCGATTTTCGTTTACTTCCAACAGGATCAACAAAATAACGAAACCTTCGGAGAATTCTGTCATCGAGTCAATTTCCCTGCTTTACAAGCATTTTCAGCCACCTACACACCTAAAATGACCGAAACTACTACTACTGAATCAAAACCCAAACGCGTGCGTAAAAATCAAAACCGTGTCAGCGTCCCCGATGATATGTTTGTCCGTCTCAAGGAAGCTTCGGAAACGGAAAAACGGCCGATGAATCAAATCATCAATGAGGCGCTAGAGGCCTATTTTAGCCAAAAATCCTAATCAGTTATCAGTGACCAGTTATCAGTGACCAGTTGCCAATTGAAGAGAATTAACTTTTGAGAGTTATCTGGGAAGATTACCAATAACTCTTGATTCTCGTATATATCCTCAGTCTATGCTTAAAAATGAATGAGGGAAGTCCAGTCATATCAATTTGTACCCCTCTGGTGGGAAATTATGACAATCTCACAAACTAAAACAAATCCTTGGCAAAAGCGTTCCGGAGAGGATGTTAAAAAATTATCAGATAATGAAATTAATGAAAAATATGAACAAGGTGAACGAAGAATACTATTAGAAATGAATCGAGAAAAGTTGCCTAGTTTTGCTGAGTCTTTAAATAAACCTAACTATATGGAAAAGCGTCCTTTCTATCAGAGACGGGATCGCTGGGACGCACAAAAACAATCGAGACTAATTGAATCTTTTTTGATCAATATTCCCGTACCTCCTCTGATTCTCTGTGAAAATTCCTATAACTCCTATGAAGTAATGGATGGTCAACAAAGAATCACAGCAATTGAGAATTTTTATAATAACAAATTAAAATTAACAGGGTTAGAGATCTGGCCTGAATTAGAAGGAAGAACCTATAAAAGTCTTCCTGCAAAAATCAAAGATGGTATCAATCGACGAGCCATTTCAACTATAGTTGTTATTACCGAGTCTCTATCAGACCCAGAGGAAGCTTTATCTTTAAAACAACTGGTTTTTGAACGCCTCAATACAGGAGGTGTACGTTTGAGTCGACAAGAAATAAGAAACTGTCTTTACTCTGGGAAATTCAATGAACTTTTATTAAAGCTTTCTGAGAATACTATTTTTGCTAAAGCTTGGGATATTCCTATTGATGATAAAGAAGAACTTAAAGAAAATGGATTTTATAAAAAGATGGAAGATGTAGAATTAATCCTCCGTTTTTTTGCCCTGAGGGATATTGATCAATATACTGGTAATTTATCTAAATATCTGGATAATTATATGATGAAAAAAAGTCTTAATTTTTCCGACGAGAATATCCAAGAGTTCGAGCAAGTATTTAACCAAACTATAGAGTTAGTATCTAACATTTATCAGGATCAGTTATTTAAGCCTTTCGATAGTAAAACCAAAACACATAAATCGAAAGCTTATAAAGTTTACTATGATGCAGTGATGATCAGTTTCAGCAACCATTTATCTGATTATCAAGAATTAATTACTAGAAAATCAGCAATAATTCAAGAAACTATCAGCTTATTTACTCAAGATTCCCAGGGAATTACTCATCAAGATAAAAAATTAAAAAAAGGACTTTTCACCGGAGAAGGGGATACCAAAGATGATATTAAAGCTCGTATTCAAATTTTTGATTCTCTGATTCAACGAGTTCTTAAGCAGAGTATTTGAGAATGTTTGAAGGACTTTTAAATAACCTAAAGGATGAGATAAAGACCATTCGATCAATAATTAATATCAGTGAAAAACTTAGAGAAATTATTGCGGATAATCCTTCACAACTCAACACAGAAGACTTAAAATATCTTCAAGCAAATGCTCCTTTAGGAGACAAGTGGCTAGTTAACGATCATTGTTCATCTATCACAAGGTTATATGCTCTTTACGAAAATTTTGTCGAAAATCTAGTGGGAGATTGGATTATTTTGCTGCCTCAATTATATAGTTGCTATCAAGATTTACCTGAATCTGTAAGAAATAAGCATCAGACTGGTTGTGCTACATTACTGGGCAATGAAAATAAAAGAAATCGCTTCGATTCTCTTTCAGAGAGGGACATTATCAAAAATTTATTTGATACTGAATACAAAAATACAACTAAATATAATCTCACATCAGCTGCTTTTTTGTTACATGAAGCTAATCTGAGAAAAGATCAATTAACCAGACTTTTAGTCGATGCTGGCATATCTGCAACTGATTCTTGGCAATGGATAGAAAATCATAAAAAAGTTAAGAATTTTATTGACAATAATAGTAGGGGTAGTGTGGAAAATGAATTAAAGAATTTTATAGAACTTCGTAATAATTCTGCTCATGGTAAAGAAATAGATACCGTTCTTAATGCCAATGAGTTACTACAATTATGTGATTTTGTCGAAGCTATATGTCAAGCTATGATTGAATTAGTTCTTTATTGCTTTGTTGATAGGAAGAAAAAGATAGGAAAGCTTCAAAAGCTCGGTGAAATTGTCAATTGGTATCAACAAAAAAAAGCCTGTGCTATCAAAATATCAGATGAGCCACAGGAACCCAATAAAAGACTAGAAGTCGGTAAAAAAGTTTTTTTAGTCAGTGAAAATAAAAAAATATGTCAAAATGCTATTATTGAAAGTATTCAAATTAATAAAAATGGCAAAAATACCCCTCGCCGAAGAATTCCAATCAGAGAGATAAAAGATTCTGAAATAGGCTTAAAATTTGACAAAGAAAGTCAAAAAGGATTAGAAGTTTATTTAGTTATTTCGGAATGATTGAAATGAATATAGCGTTTCTGGTAAAGGTGAATTATAACCAGATTTGGCATCATTTCCCCACTCCCCAACCCCCCACTGATTACTGTTTACTGCTTACTAAAAAATCTCTTGTCTCTTAATCAAATTCTGCTTTTAAATCCCGACGCATTAATTCATAAACGGCAACTTGGGGAGAAATTTCCCCGCGCAAAAGACGATCAACTTGACAGGTAATCGGTACATATAAATTTTTTTCTTGGGCAATTCTCATCAAAACTTCTGTGGTATTTATTCCTTCGGCAGTTCCCTCTAATTTCGCTAAAACTTCCGGCAAAGATAAACCTAAAGCTAATTGATAACCCACTTGATAATTGCGGGATAAAGGACTATTACAGGTAGCTAATAAATCCCCTAAACCCGATAAACCGAAGAAAGTTTCTTGACAACCTCCTAGACAAGTTCCCACCCGAATTATTTCCGGTAAAGCGCGAGTTAATAGGGCAGATTTGGCATTAGTACCTAACTGTAAACCATCACAAACCCCAGAAGCGATCGCCATGACATTTTTAAGAGTGCCACCTAACTCAGTCCCCAAGGGATCGCTATTCAGATAAACCCGAAAAGATTCGCCAGATAATAATTTTTGTAACAATATTGCTGCTTTTTGCTGATAACTTGCTACCACCGTCGCAGCGGGTAAACCTTGATTAATTTCTTTAGCTAAATTAGGACCGGAAAGAACCACAAGGGGATTAGCGGGAAAAGCTTGATTCCACAGATGAAAAGGGGTACGAGTGGTGATCGGATCTAATCCCTTGGTAGCGGTGACGATAATGGTGCGAGAATTTAATGATAATTGCTGTAATTTTTTGATCGTTGGGGAAACGCCTTTAATCGAAACTGCTGAAATAATTACGTCAGTATCTGCTATAATAGCCCCTAAATCTTCCCCACTATGACGCGACCAAACCCTAACAGTTAAGTAATTACGTCTAGCCAAATTAGCGAGAGTTTGTCCCCAAATTCCCCCACCTATCACCGTAATTTTCTTGGCATTTTCTAACAACTTTTATTCCCCTCCTTATTAGTGATCCCTGATCAGTGACTGGTTAGAAAGGATTCGATTTTAAGGTTATGAGTCTTAAATGAAATTATTGACCGATTACTGATAAGTAGGTAGGTGTTAAAAGTTGTCTGATCCCCCCTTATCAAGGGGGGCAGGGGGGATCCCCCCGCCTATCGGCACCCCCCTTATCAAGGGGGGCAGGGGGGATCAGAGGCAAAATCTATCTTCAATTTAATTATAACTACTTACTTAACTGTTCACTGATAACTGAAAAAAATGACAACCTATCGCAATCCTGCCCCTACTGTTGATGTTATCATCGAACTGATCGACTCGCCCCATCGTCCGATCGTACTAATTGAGAGAAAAAATCCGCCTTTTGGTTGGGCAATTCCGGGGGGATTCGTGGACTACGGCGAATCAGTGGAAACGGCGGCCATTCGGGAAGCTTACGAGGAAATCAGCTTGCAGGTGCAGTTAATCGAGCAATTTCACGTCTATTCCGATCCTAACCGCGATGCACGTCAACACACCATTAGTATCGTTTTTATCGCCACGGCAAAAGGCAAACCGATCGCTGCCGATGATGCCAAAAAAGTCGGGATTTTTCATCTCTGGGAATTCCCCCAACCTTTATGCTTTGATCACGATCGCATCCTCAATGATTATCGTCGTTATCGGGATTATAAAATCCGTCCCACACATTAAACCCCAACTTAGCTATAAAAGCAATCCTTGCCAAAAACGTCCCCGAAAAAACTTAAAAAATTATACACTTCTGAGAGCGACAATCGGTTCCAATTTAGAGGCACGATAGGCGGGAAAAACGCCGAAAAAGAGACCAATACCCGTGGAAACGCTCAAAGACAGGGCGACGGCGCTGGCGGAAACAGTGGCAGCCAGGGGGGAGAAACTGGAGACAAGAACGATCGCTCCCGCACCGACGAGAATACCAAGCGCACCGCCAGCGATGGAAACGAGAGTTGATTCAATCAGGAATTGTAAGAGAATATCCTGTTCTCTGGCTCCGATCGCTTTTCTTAGTCCGATTTCCCCAGTTCTTTCCGAAACCGAAACGAGCATAATATTCATCACCCCGATACCACCGACAATTAGGGAAATACCGGCGATTAGAGCCAAAAGTAGGGTTAGACCCTGGGTAATCGTGCCGAAGATTTCGATCATCTGTTTAGCAGTTTCGACGCGAAAATCATCCTCAGCGACTATTTTATGGCGTAAACGCAGAAGATTCTGGATTTGGAACTTAGCGGCGCGGATTTCCTCCCCCGATCGCGCGGTGAGACTAATCCAACTCAACTCGACACCGTAGGCAGAGGTTTTGCCCACCAGTTGCGAGTTCATGGTGCTAAGGGGAATAATCAGCATTTCATCCTGATTATTGCCAAAAAAGGAGCCTTTCGCCTCTAAAATCCCGATCACCTCAAAACTGAGATTTTTGATCCGCAGCTGTTGACCGAGGGGATTTTGGGTGGGGAAAAGTTGCGCTGCCACTTCACGGCCGATTACCGTTACCCGTTTGTTGCGGGCTAGATCGATATTATTGATAAAACGACCTTTTTCTAGGGTAAAATTGCGGACAGAAGCGTATTCTGGGGTGCTTCCCGTCACTAGAGCCGTCATGTTGCGATTACGATAGGAAATCAGGAAACGAGCGTTTATTTCCGGGGCGACTTCGGCGACGGTGGGAACTTGTTTGGCGATCGCCTGAGCATCAGCTAAAACCAGGGTTTTCGGTAAATCAACGGTGGTATTGCGTGCTTGTCGCGACCCCGGCACCACAAAAATGGTATTGGGTCCCAAGTTAGCAAACTGGTCATTGGCTAAGGTTTGCGCCCCTTGGCCAATACCGATCATGGCCACCACCGAAGCGTTACCGATGATAATTCCTAACATGGTCAGGCCGCTACGCACTTTATTGGCCCTTAGGGTGGAGACGGCCATTTTTAAACTTTCGATGATAAACATATCAGTTATCAGTGGGGTGTGGGGTGTGGGGTGTGGGGTGTGGGGAGAATAAATAAAATAATCTCCTGTCTCCTATCTCCTGACGACCGACGATCGACTGCTGCCCGATCATAAAAAAGACAATTGGGAGATATTTGTTAAGAAAAATTATTGAGATTTTTGATTATTTTTGATTAGTTTTTGAGGTATCTTCAGCCCCTTCGGGGAGATCGATAAAGACCTTTTCTCCAACTTCCAAACCTGATAAAATTTGAGTTTTATCGTCTAAGACCAAACCGATCGAAACGGGTTTAAAACTGGGTTTATTTGCGGCATCGGGAACTAAAACCCCTGACTTGCCTTCCCTGGTGACAATGGCGACAGTCGGCACAACGAGGGCATTATCTAACTGCTGGCCGACAAAAGTTACATCTACATTCATTTTTGATTTGAGTTTGTCCCGTCCCGTTACCAAACCGATTCTGACCTCAAAAGAAGTAACATTATTCTCGATAATTGCTTCGGGAGCCACAAGAATAACTCGACCTTCAAAGACTTCTTCAGGAAAAGCATCGGCGACAATTCGCACTGGTTGGCCGCGCTGCAATAAACCCACATCTACTTCCGGCACTTTAGCAATCACTTCCAATCCCGATGCTAGGGCGATAATCGAGGTGGAAGTGGCGGAAGCGGTGCTAGAGGCCGAAGTGGTGGGAGTGACAAAAGAACCCTCAGTGGCGTATTTTTGGGTGACGATGCCATCAAAGGGAGCAGTAATGACCGTATCGCGGTATTGAATCTTGATTTGCTCTAAATCGGCCCTAGCGGCCGCTACAGATGATTCTAGTCGAGCCAGCTCGGTTTCTTGGGTTTTTTGGCGTTGTTCGAGGGCAAATTTTGCTTCTGCGATCGCTGCTGCCGCTCCTATCATTTCCTGCTCAATTCCGGCCACTTCTGGGGAAGCGGTTTTATCCGCTTGTTCCAAACGGCGGATCGATTCGTCTAAATTGGCTTTAGCGTTGAGATATTCATTGAGGACGGCATCAAATTGGTCTTGAGCGATCGCCCCTTCCCGGACTAAATTTTCATTGCGTTTAACCCGATTTTCTGCTAGTCGAAACCGGGATTGGGCCGCTTGTACCTGAGCTTGTAGCTGGTCTAAATCTTTCGGAATTCTTTCTTTGGCCTGAGCTAAACGGGCTTCTAATTGCTTATAACTGGCCTGGGCCTGATAAAATCGGGCTTGTAATTGCCGGATATCTTCCGGAATACTGCGTTTAGCCTGTTCCAGACTGGCTAGAGCTTCCCGTAGATGCGCTTCTGACTGCATTCCTTGGGCATATACCTCTAAATTATCCATGACGGCGAGGGTTTGTCCCTTTTTAACGATCATGCCCTGATCTACCAATAATCGCACTAATCGGCCAGGGTTTTTCGGGCTAATGTTGACACTTTGGATTGGTTCCACCCTACCACTAGCTTTAATTTCCACAGCGAGGGTTTCCCGTTGAGCAGGAACGGTCATTTCCGCCAATTCTACGCCAGGAGGAGGAGTTTGCAACAAACGATAAGAAACCACTCCCACCGCCAGAAAACTACTAGCCATGAGTCCGAATATCCAAAATAGGGGGCGATTTGATTTTCCCAACACGGTTATTGCCATCGATCAGCCAAAAGTTAATTGGTTATATACTAACGTCTCTAGAGTTGCCTTTGTTGTTTCTTTAGCCAACAACTCCCAAGCGAGATAGACTGATTAAAAAAGGCCTATCCCAGGGGTAAACTGTGCCAAAACTTCGATTAATCATTTCTTTGCTCATTTTTTTCGTCGCTGGCAGCCCGCCAGCTTTTTCCCAAGCGCTACTCCCCTACGCCATCGAACCGGAGTTAGAACAGATGGAACAAGCGGGAATTGAAATGGCTGAGGATGCTATCCAATTAGCTCGTTTTCGCCGTACCGATGCAGCCCTCGGACGGGCTAGGTTAGCGGTGCAGTTGGCCCCCCATCTCTATCAAACTTGGTTTATTCTCGGTAGTTTATATCTGCAAGACGATCAGGTACAACCCGGTATCGAGGCATTAAATCAATCTTTGTCCCTTGCTCCCGCCGATGCCCACGCTAATATTAAATTTTCTCTCGGTAGTGCTTATTTTCAGAATCAAGATTACCAGTCTGCTATTGCCCAGATTGAAGCGGGTTTGCAAATTAAACCCGATGTCTCCCCCGCTCTTTTTGATCTCGGTAATTCCTATCTCAAGTTAGCACAATATCCTGATGCGATCGCAGCTTACGAAAAGGCTGTTAGTCAAGATAAAGATTTTTGGCCGGCTATTAATAATATTGGTTTAGTTAAATACGAACAGGGTGACAAGGAAGCCGCTCTTAAAGATTGGCGGGCCGCTTTGAAAATTGATCCTAAACAGCCGGAACCTCAGTTAGCTATTGCGGTGGCTATTTATAGTCAAGGGAAAACCGAGGAGGGCATCAAATTAGCTCAGGCCGCTCTCACTAGCGATAGTCGTTATGTCAGTCTAAAATTTTTGGGAGAAAATCTCTGGGGTCAACGTCTTCTGCAAGACACGGAGAAAATGTTTAATCATCCCCAAATGAAAGATTTTATCGCTCGTTTGCCACAACCAACCCCAGAAGCGGACGAAGAAAATTAAGCTGATGGCAGCAAGCATTAAGATAACCCCTTAGTTAATTGGCTAGGAATTCTTGAGGCTTGCTCTAACTAATTAGGGCTGGCTGAATATCGTTAGCAGCTTTGCTAAAAAATGGTTTTGGGACTTTATTAGCAAAACAACAAATTTTTTGCCGCAAACCCCACATACAGTACAATTATTACAGTTAAGGGTTTGAAAGGCCTAGGATGATGGCAAAGCAATCAGGGGCAATCGCGGTAACAGAACATGATAATAAATGTCCCGAATGTCTGCACCTAGAGATTTCGGGAGAACCGGTTGCGTCTGAGTCTAAGGGTGTTTTTCCCCGTTTCAAAAAGTCTGAACCAGAGGCGTTTTCCCTATCGGTGCGGATTATTTTTAATGAGCAGTGGCTTGATTTTCGCTTTGGACGGGTTAAGTTTGGTTTGCGGGGGGGAGAGTTACGCTTAAAACTGGAGAATGGCCAAATGCCTTCTGAGTTGAGAAATGAAGCGTTGAAAAAGATTTTAGCAAGGGAATTAGAGATTGAACGTCAGTTAGGGGGAGAACAGGAAAACAAGTCTCAACTAGAAGGAACTGTAACTCCTGATTTATCGAAAGCAAGCTTAAAGGGAGTTAGAGAACAGCGTCGGAAAGAGTCCCAGGGGGATAAGTTTCAGTTTAAAATAGCGCAAATTAGTCACAAGGGAGCAAATAATCAGCCTGTGTGGGTGTTCGAGAATAGGACAGGTGAGCCTGTTTTGATTGGGGAATTAGCGGATTCCCTGGGTAAAATGTTAATTGCGGGTGTTTCCTGGAGCGTTGAAGCGACATTTACTCATGAAATGCGTCAGGTTGTGATTACGGGTTTAGAAAATTTATTTAAAGATGATATTTCTGGACACAAATTAAACGTATTTGAGTTAGCAGTAGCTAAGTTATTTTTAAAGCATAAAACCCAACCCTATCTAAGTCGTCAGGTATTACGTTATGAGTGATGCAGATTTTATTCGAGAAGTTGAAGAACTGTACCTGCGTCTTGCTAATGCAGATACAGATGATCTGGTTGAGTTAGCTAAACTTGCGGGTTTAGACCCTAAAACAGATTTAGCCGACTCTGTTTGGGTTCCCTATCCCAGCTTTGGGGAATTTCGCCAGAACACCTTAGCGGCGGCGGTGCTGACAGATTATCTAGAAGAGCATGGGATAGAGGTAGATGCTGCGGCGGCTGATAATGCTCAAGTGGTACTACCCAAGCTAGGTAAACTAGAAGCTGTATTGATTCCTCAAGACTCTGGTGAAGAAATGTTAGATTTAAGCCAAATTAGGGTCGAAATTGACCTAAATCCGGCAACTCTAGCCTATATTTTAATCGAGTTAGGGGAAGGAGGAGCTTGGTTAACTGGGGTTCTGTTGAGTTCGGACCTGCGTCAGGATTTCCCAGAAGGCGGTGCGGTGTCCTTGGCGATGAGGAAACCTATATCGGCGCTGTGGGAGGCTTACCGTCGGTGGGAAAACTGTCAGCAAATCATGGCGCAGTATATCGATAAACAAGGCTGGTCAGTGGAACAGCGATCGGAGGTAATCACAGTGTTAAACTGGGTCTGGGACTATCGGCAGGACTATGAGCGTCCGACGCTATTAGGGGACTTTTTAGCAGAGAAGGCCAACGAGAATAATGAGAATTTTAAACCCTTAGTCTCGCGTCCGGAAGGGGTAAAGGAAGCAACGCCTGAGCCGTCTTCAGAGGGTGCGGTGGACTGGCTAGAGGTGGCGATGGATTTGCTTGATGAATTGGGAAAATGTATTTAAAAATAATAATATCAGAATGTAGGGTGCGTTGGGGGTACGGGCGAAGCATTCGGATAGGAAATCTAGGGTTTCAGTAATAGGTTATTGTCCGAATGCTTCGCCCCTACTCAATCATCTAACAATCCGTCGTAACGCACCACATCTATCATTAATTTAACTACTACTTGGTGCGTTACGCTATCGAAGGGCGCACCCTACTAATACTGTTCCCTGTTCCCTGTTATAAAATAGTAAGGTGATCATTAACAAAGAGGTCAACAGATGCAAAACTTACGTCAGGTTTCTTTACTAACAAGTGGACAAGAGCAAGTCTTAACTATTCCTCCTGAACTTGCCTTATCAAGCACAGAGGTTTTGTTACGCAAAGAAGGTCATCGCTTAATCATTGAGCCGATTTCTTCCGGTTCTCTAATTTCTTTGCTGACTACTTTGCCAGACATTACAGACAATTTTCCTGATATAGATGAAGGGTTGCTTCCCCTTGATGACATTACATTTTAGTACCACCCAATGACCTATCAATATCTGCTTGATACTAACATCCTATCACATTTGATCAGGTATCCCCAAGGTCAGGTTTTCCAGCATATTGTGGATGTCGGCGAAGAAAGCGTTTGTACGAGCATCATTGTGGCGTGTGAATTAAGATTTGGAGTGGTTAAAAGTGGTTCCTCCCGTCTGGTGCAGCAACTAGAACGCATCCTGGAGTTCTTGACAGTTTTGCCATTAGAATCAACTGTAGATAAGCACTATGCCCTAATTCGTAAACATTTGGAGCAAGCAGGAACCCCAATCGGTCCAAATGATTTACTGATTGCTGCTCATTCTCTAGCGCTTGATCTGACTCTTGTTACCGCAAATACTCGTGAATTTGAGCGTGTGCCTGCTTTGAAGTTAGAGAATTGGTTGATTGATTCTGTAATAATTTTGGGGGGATAATTTGTCATAAATGATCTTGCTGATGGTGGTTTTGGATATATTCTGCCACTACTTTTTTGCGGTTTTCTCGCAATGATAAATCAGGTGGAGCATTTTCTAAAAGATGCTGAGGATGACCTCCCCGGCGTTGTAATAAAGTTTTACGCGGTTTTAAGCTTTGCCAATGTTCGTAAATGAGTTTTTTCAGAAGTTCTTCTGAGCTAATATTCTCTTCGGAAATGATGTCTGCTAGATAGTTCTCGGTTTCTCGATCTAGATTAATCGATAACATTGTTACTTCATGGGATAAATCAATATCTTTGATTATAGCTTAAAATCCATGATCGCACTCACCCCCCATCCCCAATTGAGTTTGCTAGAGAAAAATTCAGGGTACGGGCGAAGCATTCGGATAGGAAATCTAGGGTTTCAGTAATAGGTTATTGTCCGAATGCTTCGCCCCTACTCAATCATCTAACAATCCGTCGTAACGCACCACATCTATCATTAACTTAACTACTACTTGGTGCGTTACGCTATCGAAGAGCGCACCCTACTATAATTAGACTAGAATTGAGTTTGCTAGAGAAAAATTCGGGGTACGGGCGAAGCATTCGGATAGGAAATCTAGGGTTTCAGTAATAGGTTATTGTCCGAATGCTTCGCCCCTACTCACATCTAACAATCCGTCGTAACGCACCACATCTATCATTAATTTATTTGGTGCGTTACGCTATCGCTAACGCACCCTACTAAAACCTAAAACCAATCATGAACGAAGCAAGAATAGAAGCTTACTTAGCCCTAATCCAAGCGCTCCTCCAGTGCGAAAATGGTCAGGAACCAGCGCTATTACAAGCTAATGCGGAATTACTTGATGCAGGCTTAGTCGCTGTGATGAAGCAGTATGCAGACTTATTAGAACAGCAAGGACAAAGCAATGAAGGGAGATGGTTGCTGAATATGGCGCAACAGTTAGAGCAAATTTTAGACCCACCAAGAGACAACCAAGACCTCTACATCAGTTTTTTACAAACCCTACTGCAAACTATCGCAGAAAGTCGCGGAAACCCCCAAGCAATTTATCCCCTGCTCGACAATAACCTCCATCTCTTAGATGAAAACTTAGTTAACCTCCTCCGTGCTTGGGGAAATGATACCAAGGAACAAGCCAGTCCAGAGGAAACTTACGGACTAGGGGTACTCCTCTATCGTCTTGCTGATGCTTTTTCTAGGTTTACTAAAGGTAATCCACGCATTAACCTAGCCATTGCCGTCTATGGATACGAGTTTTGTGCTGCAACTGAACGCCAACCGGGATTAGAAAGGGAGTTAGCCACAACCCTCAATAATCTGGGCAATGCCTACCTCACCCAAGCCCAACTGGGGCAAGAGCCAGTGGCCAACCTAGAACAGGCGATCGCCGCCTACAACGAAGCCACCACCATCCGCCGCCAACCGGGATTAGAAAGGGATTTAGCCCAAACCCTCAATAATCTGGGCAATGCCTACCGCACCCAGTCCCAACTAGGGAAAGAGCCGGTAGTTAACCTAGAACGGGCGATCGCCGCCTATACCGAAGCCACCACCATCAGCCGCCAACCCGGATTAGAAAGGGATTTAGCCGTTACCCTCAATAATCTGGGCAATGCCTACCTCACCCAGGCCCGACTAGGGAAAGAGCCGGTAGCCAACCTAGAACGGGCGATCGCCGCCTACACCGAAGCCACCACCATCTTCCGCCAACCCGGATTAGAAAGGGATTTAGCCCAAACCCTCAATAATCTGGGCATAGCCTACCTCACCCAAGCCGAACTAGGGAAAGAGCCGGTAGCCAACCTAGAACGGGCGATCGCCGCCTACACCGAAGCCACCACCATCCGCCGCCAACCCGGATTAGAAAGGGATTTAGCCGAAACCCTCAATAATCTGGGCAATGCCTACCGCACCCAAGCCGAACTAGGGAAAGAGCCGGTAGCCAACCTAGAACGGGCGATCGCCAACCACACCGAAGCCACCACCATCTTCCGCCAACCCGGATTAGAAAGGGATTTAGCCCAAACCCTCAATAATCTGGGCAATGCCTACCTCACCCAGGC
>NZ_JADBUZ010000168.1:0-5797 GCF_020245305.1 Microcystis sp. M20BS1
GAGGTTATCGGGAAGAAAAACCCCATCTAAACGAAAAGCTAGTTGTTTAACTTCTAGGGAGGAAAATTGATAATGATTGACTGTTTCTGGGGGAAGATTGAGCAAATCAAAGAAACTTTCGGGAAAAGTCTGAAAGAGACGATAGAAAATACTGTCCGTTTTCACTCAATTTTGTCCCTCAATGACTTGTGGTACTTGTTCAATCTCTAAGTCTAAAGTTTGGGTATAGGAAAACCAGCAAAAAGCATTTTTAGGGCAATTTGTCGAGATTTCTCTTCTTTGCCCTTTTCCTCTCTTTTCTCTAAAATATCTCGATTTAGAGGATTTTTTCTAAACCGTAAACGAGGGATTGCAGCTGAGTAACTTTGCGGATAGAAAGGAGAACCCCCGGCATATAACAGGAGCGATCGCTGGTATCATGACGAAGGGTATAGATTTCCCCGGGGGAACCGAAAATTACTTCCTGGTGAGCAATTAAACCGGGTAAACGGACGCTATGAATACGGATGTTCTCGGCAGTTAAACCGCCTCTAGCGCCGGGGATGGTTTCTTTTTCGGAAACTTGAGCAGGATTAAAGATTTTACCCAATTCTGCCAGTAATTCGGCGGTTTTAATCGCTGTGCCACTGGGTGCGTCTGCTTTTTGATTGTGATGCAGTTCGATAATTTCTACATGATCAAAGTAGCGAGATGCTTGCACGGCAGCCTGTTGTAGTAAAACCATGCCAATGGAAAAATTGGGGATAACTAAACAGCCGGTGCTGGCTTTTTCGGCAAATTCGGCTAAATCTTGCAGTTGTGCCGCCGATAATCCCGTAGTTCCCACCACCGGACGCACTCCATAGGCGATCGCACTGCGGGTATTGTCATAAACACCGTCGGGATGGGTAAAATCCACCATCACCCCCTGCACTTTTTCCTGAGTTGCCAGGACTAAAACACTCTGTAAATCGTCGAGAATCGGCACTTCTAGGGGTTCACAACCGGCCACTTCCCCCACATCCTGACCTCGAAAAGCTGGATTTCGATCCACTGCACCCACTAGGATCATATCGTCGGCACGAGCAACGGCTTTAATGACTTCCCGTCCCATTTTGCCGGCTGCACCGTTGACAACCACGGGAATCGGGTTTCTATTTTCGGTCATAGTTAATTATTCTCCTTATGTATGGCGATTATAGATTGTAAATGGGTAATAACGTTTTTTAGGGAAAAAAATCAAGATATAAATACCGCCCTAACACACCAAAAAGAAAAGTTTTTGATGTGTTACCCTTGGTCAACCCACTACTTATAATAAAGCCATTTCTCCCACCACTTCCAAGCGGGTATAACTGCCGATTTTGAGGAATTTTTCCGAGAGAGATTCGGCCACATTGGGAGTAATCCAGCCTAACTGTTTGAGAATTTGCAAAGCGGCGGCATATTTAGCCCGTTTGGAACCATCTAAAGCTTTTATTGCTAATCCTAAACCTTCACCGACGCGCCCAATACATTGAATCCCTTCAGCCCCGGCTTTGCTGACGATTTCCCCTTGGCTAACCTGCATTAATTCCGTATCAAAAGCCCCTTCTCCTGCTACCATGCGGGGATGATAGGTCATCGCCCGGACGATTCTTTCTAAGTCTAAACGGTTGCCAGAGGCTAACTGGGCGTAGAGATGGGCCATTTGCCCCAACTGCATTGAATAGGTGGGCGCACCGCAGTCATCGTGGGCGCTGATTAATTCATCTCCCGGCATCCCCAATAATTCGGCAATTTTGCTTAAAATTAGCTTCTGTATCTGACTAGAACGCCGCAGATAGCTATTTAACGGCCAGCCACGCTGTTGACACACCGCTAACATCCCGGCGTGTTTACCAGAACAATTGTACTGGAGGCGACTGGGTTTACCGGACGGGAGGGGACATTGCAGAGCGTTGGGATCGATATCGGCACGCCAGAGAATATTAAAGACTTGACGGGCGTGTTCCACTGTGCCTTGGTGAGAACTACAGATAATGGCTAGATCCTTATCGTTGAGATCGTAGCGTTCGAGGGTGCCGGTACTGATGACAGCCAGTGCTTGAAAAGGTTTTAGGGCCGAACGAATAAAGGCGCTAGTTTCGGCACTGCCGGCGGTGGATAATACCCGGCCGCGGTCATCGCAAATAGCGGCCTCGACATGATGGACCGATTCAATAATGCCTTCCCGGAGGAGATGAATTTCTAAGCGGTGGGTTGGTGAACGTTTTACCCTATTCATTCAGATTGGTGATTGGTTGCGGTTAGTGAGTGAAAAATAGCCAGAAAAGACCACTGATAGCGACAATTGCCCCTAGAATTAGGGCGGTTTTTTGTAAACGGCGGAGAATGGGCTGGATTTGATAGGAGACGATTAAACGATCGCGGGTTAAAATAGCGGCGGTTTTTGTCCAGATTTGGCCATCATACCAGCCCGACTCCTCATAAAATACTTTCTCCGATTGCAAGCGATCATAGACGTAGATCCAGCCTAAATACAAGCGCAATAACACCAATCCTACCAAAATTGTCGAGCCAAAAATCCCCGCACAGAAGAAGAGAAAAGGGGCTTTTTTGAGGGGAAAACTAGCGGCGGCAATCGGTCCGACAATTAACCATGTCCATAACCATAACCAGACAATTTTTTTTGTATAAGGGGCTACATCTAGCGTCGCCCAACGGAAAAACCAAGATTCTTTTAATTGTTCGTACTCGTTAACCGGTTGCTGTTCTTCCGGGACGGGACAGAAATCAAGGGAGGATTTCATGGATTCTACTCCTCTAAATGGTCGCTAGGTAGAGGAATCCGTTGAGCATGACCCCAAAATGCTTCTAAATTATAAAATTCTCGCTCTTTTGGTAAAAAGATATGGACAATGATATCGCCATAATCCATCAGGATCCAGCTACCTTCGCTTTTTCCTTCCACTTGTCGGGGGGATTGTTGCCATTCTAGTTCCATAGCAGCTTCGATCGCATCCTCGATCGCTCGCACTTGAGTGGTAGAATAGCCGGTAATAATCAGAAAATAATCGGTTAAATAACAGATATCGGCGACTTTCAGGATGGCGATGTCCCCTGCTTTCTTGTCCTCGGCAGCGGTAACAATTGTCTCTAGAAAATTTTCGGTCTTGAGATTTTCAGCGATGGGGGTAATAATTCCAGTGGGATTGGTCATTCAGGTTGTGGTTATCCTTTGGCTGAGGTGGTTGTAAGGGAGTCTTGAGATTATGTTAATCAATGGTTTTAGTTTTTGTTGGTTGTTCTTTAACAATTTGTAACGCCCAGTTGCGTGTTAGCACGGTGCGGGGATGAATGGGACAATGGCTACTTAAAAGATATTTTAGGGAATAATCACAGGTTTGTTGAACGCTTTTATGGAGATTTTGATAGCTGAGTTGTCGTAGGGCGTTTAATTCGGGTGTATCGCCGCGATTGGGTTCCAAGGCATCGGCAATAAAGACTATACAGCTAAGATCGCTCATATTGGGTTTACCGAGGGTATGATTGCGAATTGCTTCGAGAATTTCCTCGTCGGTAACGTTAAATTCTTTTTGGGCGACAACTGCACTCACATCGGCGTGGAGTAAGTGGGGATGGGATGCACAGATATTATCCACGTCTATTCCCGCCGATTCCGCCATTTTTAGCAGTTTTTTGGGCTTGAAAAATTTAGCCAGATCGTGTAGTAATCCCGCTTGCCCAGCTTGGACGGGATCGAGATCGTGATGACGAGCTAAATCAATACACATGGTCTCCACACCGAGAATATGTCGCAGACGGTGTTCGTTGACGTTTTCTTTTAACCAGTCGATAACTTGCTGTCGCATCTTTTTTTGCCCTTGTGGAACCCCAAAACGATTGTAACAATTACTATACAATTTTGCCTATTGCTCCCGGGTTCGATCTTTACCAATCATCCTCGCAACTAGCTTCTAAAACTTCTTCTTGCTGCCAATCATCCTGAAAAGGTTGTACCACTTTACCGATCGCATCGGCCACAAAAGACTTAATAAATTCTTCCTTGCGACTGAGTTGAAATTGTCTTTGTACCACTTCCGTCATACCACCGTCACCCCAGTCTTGATCCTGACGGAAATATTCAATAAAACTTTTGCCAGCAATGCGGGTTAAATAGGCGGCACTGACCCCTTGAATTGCCTTACCGACTATATAGGTAGTAAAATTTAATTGTAGGATTCTGGCTAATAATTCTACTGCTCCTTTCACTACTCCCAAACTAACTAGAGTTTTACCCAAAGATAGAGCCAATTCCTTACCTCGATCGCTGTTAATTTCACAGCCATAAACTTGACCAATTTCCTTAACCATTTGAGCATTAACCGCCGCCGTTGCTAACAGATCGAACACTGGTAAGGGAGTCACAGCAATCACTCCCGCACCGATCCACTGATAGCGATCGATAATTTTATCAGCTTGGCGACGACGTTGGCGATCAATAATTTTCCTAGCTTCTTCTCCTAATCGTTGGGATTGTAAGAGGATATTATCTGCCACTAAATCCTCCCCTTCGGCCCGTAAAACTGAAGCCAAACGTTTAATTAAAGCTAAAATATCTGGTTCCGGTGTGATGATTTGTCCCCCGGTTAACTGTAGGGGTTGGGGATTAGCGGCGACGGCAATAATATCGGCTGAAAGAATCACTCCTTTTAGACGTTCTCGTAATTGTTTTAAAATAATGTCTCGATCTTCATCGCTATAGAGATCGATTTTATTAAAGACTAAGAGAGAACGTTTACCAATATCAATTAAACGCAATAAAGGGCCGTATTCCGATTGTCGAATATCGTTATCGATGACAAATAAAAGTAAATCTGCTTCCGTGGCTAATTGTCGCGCTAACTGTTCCCTTTGACCTCCAGCTGCACCAATTTCAAGAATGCCTGGAGTGTCGGTAATTTGAATTTCCCGATTCACACCTTTCATTTTTAAACTATAGGTTTCCCCTTTTTCCGTGGTTCCCATGGTTGCCTCCACATTGCCCACCATTTGACCGATGAGGGCGTTAATTAGGGAGGTTTTTCCCGCCGATCCTGTGCCGAAAACAATGATTTTAACTTCTTTTCTGGCTAAACTTCGCTCAATTTCTTGGGAACGATTAATAAAAACCTGTTGGGTTACTTTATCTTGAATTTGCTCCACTTGTTGCCGGATAGCTTTTAAGGTTTCCCCGGCGGCCTCGGTTTTTTCTACTGGTAATTTTAGGGGTGGACGGGAGGAAGAACGCAACCCGCGGCGACTTTTTTGCTGCTGGGGCAGCAGATAAAAGTAGTACAAAAGAATGTAGATCAGCAAGCCCAGCAGTCCGATAATCAGTAAAAGCAGAATATTGGCTAGTAGGGGAGCGAGAAAAACGATATCTCTGTAAAGACGATAGATAGAGTTGACTAACCACAACATTAATCCGAAAATAAAGCTCAGACCAATGATTAAAGCGGCAAGACGGGGTAATTTCATCGAAAATTGGGTCTGAAACCCCGCCGTTTTACGGCGGCTTTACCGTTAAATACTAGCGCATTTAGACGATATATTCTAGAATGTGAGGCATGGAAAAAGCCTATTCGTTTCGATTTTACCCAACACCCGAACAAGAGTCGCTATTGCGGCGCACATTGGGCTGTGTAAGATTAGTTTACAACAAAGCTCTCCACGAACGAACACAAGCTTGGTACGAAAGACAAGAAAGAGTAGGCTACGCTCAAACTTCTTCAATGTTGACCGATTGGAAAAAACAAGAAGAATTAGACTTTTTAAACGAAGTTAGCTGTGTACC
>NZ_JADBUZ010000169.1:0-6664 GCF_020245305.1 Microcystis sp. M20BS1
GAATACCAAAATCAAGCTTATTAAAAGAATGAGTTATGGATTTACCAATTTTGAACATCTTCGACTTAAGCTGTTTGCTTGCTTTAATTTATAACAAAAATTAACACACGAAAACCAGGAGAGCCAGTTTCTTTGTTCTATGTTAAGATGTTGAGGGCTTCGTTTTTGGGTCTGATTTGTTTTTGTTAATGATCAGACAGTACCTGATGAGCCTTTCTTTGTCAACTCTTGAGGTTGATGCGTTTCATTTTTGAATTGGCGAATTATTCCCTCTTCACCACTGTATATAAAGGAGATTTCCCCGACCAACACTTTCTTAACAAAATCTTTTATTCGAGGTGTCCCAAATATAGTGGTAATTTAGAGAATTACCGAGAAACAAAAGGTAAAAAGGATGATTGTAGCGGCGAATTGCCTTCGCCCTCTTTTAATAACTTCTGCTTATCACTATAAGTGGGAGAGAGTCACAAATATTGAGATGCACCCAAAAGATGAGTCTAAAACTTTACTTTTTGCGTCATGGCGAAACCACAGCCAGTCAAACGGGTAGTTTTTGCGGTCGATTAGACTTGGAACTAACCCCAGCAGGCTATGAAATGGCCAAGGATTTCGCCCTTGCCTATCGAGATGTGCCTTGGACAGGGATCTATTCCAGTCCCCTCAAACGTACCATGGCCACCGCCAACCCTTTAAGCGAACTCTTGGGTATTCCCATCCACAAACGGGAAGGATTAAAAGAGATTGCCTACGGCCAATGGGAGGGAAAAACCGCAGCCGAGGTTAATCAGGAGTTTCATGATGATTATGTGCGCTGGTTAGCAGATCCGGGCTGGAATTCTCCCACAGGAGGCGAAAAAGGCATCGATATCGCTCGCCGTAGTTCGGAAGTATTAGAGGAAATCGACCATCATCACGATGATGGCCATATTTTGATCGTTTCCCATAAAGCAACGATCCGAATCATGTTATGTTCTCTTTTAGGCATTGATATCGGCCGTTATCGCGATCGAATTGCCATGCCCGTGGCCTCGGTGACGATCGTCGAATTAGCCGAACATGGTCCCCTCTTTCAAGTCATGGGCGATCGCTCTCACCTCCGCAATGACCTGCGCTCCCGAGCGGGAACCTAACCAGTCAACAGTAACCAAGGAAGCCCCGGATTTGGTCTCCTGAAAAACTATGTGCTTGATGTTATATTTTCTGCGACACGGACAGACAGCCTATAGCAAAACGGGAGGATACTGTGGTACTCCAGAAAATGATCCCGGTTTGACTGCCGAAGGCATCGAAATGGCGGAAGAATTCGCCGATGTCTATCGTTCTTTACCTTGGCGTGCGGCCTACGTCAGTCCCCTCCAAAGAGCTATTCAAACCGCTAAACCTCTCTGTGAAGCGGTGGGACTGAAATTAGAAATCCGCCAGGGATTACAAGAGATCGGTTATGGTCTTTGGGAAGGTATGCACCCCAACGATATTGACCATCAATATCATGATCTCTATGTACGCTGGTTGACGGATCCGGCTTGGAATGCTCCCCCCAACGGGGAAAGGGGCATCGATATCGCCCGTCGTTCCGCAGCCGTTTTGGAGGAAATTGAACACACCCACAGTGATGGCAATATCTTGATCGTTTCCCACAAGGCCACCATCCGGATCATGCTCTGTAGTCTGATGGGCATTGATGTGGGCCGTTATCGCGATCGATTTGAAATGCCCGTAGCCGCTGTCAGTATTGTCGAATTAGGCAGTCGTGGCCCGCTTTTCCATGGCATCGGTTTACGTTCCCACCTCAGTGAGTACCTGCGTTCTCTTCCTTGCACCTAATCAGGAGACAGGAGACAGGAGACAGGAGACAGGAGGCAGTATTGAAGAGATTACTTTTATTGATTATCTTTTTCCATCTCCCCACACCCCACACCCCACACCCTACACCCTACACCCATCTCCCCACTTCCAATTTATGACCAAAATCCATCACTTTGAGCTATTACCTTCCACTAATACTAAAGCGTGGGAATTATTAGAGTCGGGGGAAAATCCGCCTTTTGTGGTGACTGCTAGTCAACAAAGTGCCGGGAGGGGACAATGGGGACGGGAGTGGATTTCTGAACCGGGAGGATTATATTTATCTTTGGCTTTAAATCTGGATTTAGAGGTGGATAAATCTGCCCATCTCGTTCTCGCTACAGTTTGGGGCATCGCTCATCACCTGAATTGTCAGGAAATACCTGTTAAAATCAAATGGCCGAATGATTTAGTATTACTAGGGCGCAAACTAGGGGGAATTAACCTAGAAACCCGTATTCAGGGTCAAAAAATCCCGCAAGCAGTCATCGGAGTAGGCCTCAATTGGTCTAATCCTGTCCCCCCCACGGGTATTAATTTACAGGCTTTTACTGGCAATAAAAGTACCTCGATCGCTCAGTTAACTTCTCTCACCAGCGATGCTATCCTATACGGCCATGAATATTACTGTAATCACGGCATAAAAGCCCTATTAGCTTCCTATTTAGAATTTTTTGCCAATTTTGGTCAAAAGATAGTTTTTGAGGGCTATCAGGGCATAATAACGGGGGTAAGCGATCGAGGGGAATTAAAAGTTAAATTAACCTCGGACAATGCCAGTAGCGAAATCTATATACCGGCCGGTAGGGTCAGTCTCGGCTATAATTGAGTCTAAATATTTTTTTGACTAAACTGTGAGAAGTGAGGCCGCCCTATGTATCCTTCATCGGTGATATTGAAACTTTTTCTCGGAAAATCCTTAAAAAAGAAGCTGAGTTTATGCAGTGGTCTCGGTTTAGTGGTCAGCGGTCTGATTACTCTTGCTCCCAATGCGATCGCTAATTCCGAAATTGGCAGCGAAACCTCGGTAGTGGAAAATGCCGCCCCGACTCTAAAAGCCCCCGTTATCAAAGAAAATACTAATCCTGCCCCTCGTCTGGCTATCCCCGAAAACCATCGAACCGATATGCCTACCCTTGCCCCCCGGGCCGGCGGTAAAAATAACTTTATCGATACTAGAAACTTTAACCCCCCCAGTTCCGTTGTCGTCACCGAGCGCCGCAGTGGTTGCCAAACCATCGCCCAAAATGGTCAACTGGTAGGAGGTAGCTGTAATCTGGCGGCCCGGGCCTCCCGTCGTCAGCCGGTCAGCACTGTGGCCAAACCCTTACCCCCGGTTAATCTAGCCCGGGTGCGTCTCAATCCTAATCCGGCCGTGCGGGTAGGACGGCGGTCTCAAAATCAGCCGGTTATCGCTCATAATTCCCTGCGTCGTTATGCCCCCACTCTCGTCGCTTCTAGCTCCCCAGTACGTCTGGCCGCCCCGACGGTGATTCCAAGTCAGGTGGTAGCCCTCAATCCCCCGGAATGGAATGGCGTAAAATTAGCTTTGGCCCCGGTGACTCGCGCAGAAGTGGAAGCAATCAGCGAAGCGACCACCTATGAGCGGGCCACCCGTTTAAGTCCGACGGATTCTAACCAAACTCAACGCACCGATTTACTCTTTCCCCTCGCTCTTCCCGCCCAAATTACCTCGGTTTTCGGGTGGCGAAATCATCCGGTCAGCGGCAATCGGGCCATGCACGCGGGTACTGATTTAGGCGCACCGATGGGAACACCTGTATTAGCCGCCTACGCAGGGGAAGTGGCCACCGCCGACTGGTTGGGAGGTTACGGATTAACGGTGATTTTGCGTCACCTCGATGGTAGTCAAGAATCTCGTTATGCCCACCTTTCGGAAATTACCGTCAAACCGGGAGAATGGGTGGAACAGGGAGCGGTTATCGGTCGCGTGGGTAGTACGGGAGTTTCTACTGGTCCGCACCTACACTTTGAATGGCGACACCTAACCGAACAGGGTTGGACCGCCGTGGATGCCGGTTTGCATCTAGAATTAGCCCTCGATAATCTGGTGCAGAGAATGCAAATGGCCACAGCCACTGACTCTAATCAGAATTGAATGGTGAGCTAATAGAACATCTTTGGTGGGAATTAAAATCTCTCGTGAAAAAACTCGCCCCGAAAAGGGAAGAAGCCTTAAAAGCTATCTTACATCTTGGCTTGATGCTAGTAAGCAAGAAACACTCGAGAAACTATTTCCCCCATTGCTGTTATTATGCCTCTCATGCCATTTTTCTAAAGTAATGGCAGAGATGGTTAATTACCCTCACCTCGAACCCCTCTCCCAGAAAAGGAGAGGGGACTGGGATACCTGCCACGAATAAAGAAAAATGGTATCAGTTCTGCAAAGTCCTGCAATTACTTGAGCGACTTTTTCAGCAAACCCTACCAAATAATGAAAAACTTTCTAGACTCAACCAACCGAGGGGAAAAAAATAATTTCCTCATCCCCTTTGCCTATGTGCTAGGAGTGGCCCTACCCTTTATTTTGGTCTATTTTCTCCCCATTTACCACGTTACCGATGTCTTCCAATTTAGTAGATGGGGGGATTGTCTCGCAGCAGGTAAAGTATATATGGATTGTCCTCGCAAAGTCCCCAACTATCCTAGTATAGGTATACTGGCGAGTGGCGGCGTAATTGCGGCGATAAAATCCCTATTGGGAATTAGCGAAAAAACCGAAGCTATCTACTACTTCCGTTTTTACCTAGCATTTGTTGATGCTGTCAATTTTCTCCTTCTCACCTACCTAGCGAGAATCTTAAAATTCAAACGCCCCGTAATCATCGGTTTAAGCATAACCCTAGTGCTATTTATCTGGGCGGCAGGTTCTCTCTGGGGACAGATTGACAACGTAGGCTTATTATTTTGCCTTCTGGCGACCATTGCTTTTTTCCAATCTTGGAGTGAGACAAACACTCTGCTCAAAAATATCCTCTGGTTTCTCCTGGGGATGTTTAGTTTAGTCTTATTTATTCTCACTAAACAACTCTTTATTTTTTCCCTACCCTTTTTTGCCCTACTTATCCTCACCACAGGTTACAAATTCCAGCAAAGATACCAGACTAAAGGCTTAATCTGGCTGGGAGCAACTCTACTTTTAAGCCTCGGATTTTTCCTCTACCTAGATAGCTTATTTGCGGTTCCCCTCAGACTGATTCAGTCTAGTTTCCTCTTTGTCTTAAAATCTGGTAGTGGTCACGGTGACAAAATCTCAGGAAATGGCTTTAATATCTGGATATTTCTCGGTTTAGAACCCCGTGCTTCCTCCCGAGTACCTTTTATGGATTTGCAACTGGGTAGCTGGAAAAAAGGTATCAGCCCTCACCAAGCAGGGCTTTTACTCTATGCTGGTTTCATGGGTTTTCTTATCTGTACAGGTTTAATCAAGATTTGGCAAATTCTCGCCACCAAAACCGAGGCGATTAGCCCTAAATATAATCCTACCTATTTAATGGTACTTCTCTGCCTTTTCCATGGACTAAGTTACCTAGGTTTTAATATTCTTCTCAGTGGCACTCATCAGCGCTATCTCTATATAGGTTATCCTTTTATCCTGATCAGTATTATCTGGCTCTACTATCAGGATTTCTTGATATCCAGACGCGCCCTACTCGCCTCTTTATTTGCTGCTTTTGCCTACGGTTGTTTTCTTTATTCCCAAGTATCTAATGCTTATGTGCTACAAGCACAACAGTATTTAGGTTTTCAAAAACCACCGAATATTCCCTTATTACCCAAGTTCTTCTTTATCTTTGAAAGACATCAGTTTCTAGGTGCTGTTCATCTATTCTTGCTAGTTTTCCTAGTAGATATTTGGCAACAGCTAAGTAAAAGACAGATTGTTCTTCCTAGTTCCGATAAGTGAACATCAATCGCCACCGGCAAAAGCGCCTACAAACACTGACTCTAATCAGAATTAATTTGTTTTGGGTTACAAATATAGCGGTTTTTGGAGCTTAAAAAAGCATTGTTGAGCTTTTGCCCAATTGATGCGTTTTCATACATTCGCAGCCTTAGTAATACCAAGTTAAATTCTATTCAGTGCAGATAGAGCGCGCCTATTGAAAGATTAAATAATACCTTTCGACAAAGGATTTCTCGGCTGGTGAGAGAGAGTCTATCTTGGGAGCAAGTCAGTTTTGCAGAAGAGTGCGCTGGAGACCGGTAGAAGAATCGAGTAAAATAGGGATATATCAAAGGAGGAAACGGTCAATGAACCCAGAAAACCAGAAAAAACTCCAAGAATACGCCCGAGGAATCGCCGAAATTCTCTATCAAGAGGCCGCTCCCGAAGACTTAGCCAGTTTAGGGGATATTGAAAAAACGATCCGACAACAGACTTTAGATTATGTTACCCCCCAATTAGGAATTTTTTGATCGAAAAAACAACGGGAACAAAAGCGGGACGAGAAAGAATTCTAAAAAGTATAATCGGTCAACTACCCGTCACCGAAAAACAAGCGGAGTATTTACATCTGGAATCCCATCAAAGAATTAGTCCAGCTTTAGAGGAATGTTGTTTAAGGTTAAGTGCCACGGTTTCTTACAAGAGACCTCTTGCATAAATCCGAAAACAAACGATAGAAACAATAATGGGAGGGACTTTCAGTTAATTATTAGAACTCTTGCAAATTAATTATATGTTATAATGATGGGTTAACTAATTTTCCCCAAAAAAATAGTTAATCAGTACATTCGTCCTGAATGAAAACTTGAAGTTTAACTTTTAACTCAAAACTCTTTAGAGCTGCTTTAA